>NZ_JAEQCF010000006.1:0-11563 GCF_020738625.1 Microcoleus sp. PH2017_09_SFU_O_A | reverse complement strand
TGCGCTTCAGCGCTCTTAGATTATCTAAAAAAAGAGCGCCAAATCGCAACAACCAAGAACTTCTTCTAAAAGGTACGTAGTTGCGCTTCAGCGCTCTTATCCATATACAAACAAGAGCGCTAAAGCGCAACAACGTACTTAATTACCATACAATAATTTCTCCCATGGAAACAATCCCCAAAGTCACAGCCACAGAAGCCGCCTTAAAACTAATAGAATACCTCAAAACCCAGCACGGAGAATTGATGTTTCACCAATCGGGCGGCTGCTGCGATGGTAGTTCTCCCATGTGCTATCCCAACGGGGAATTAATCGTCGGCGATGGCGATGTATTGCTGGGAAAACTAGACGGTTGTCCCTTTTATATTGCAGCACAGCAATACGAACATTGGCAGCACACGCAGTTAATCCTAGACGTAGTACAGGGGCCCGGAGGCAGCGATTTTTCCCTGGAAGGGCCGGATGGAGAGCGTTTTATTACTCGTTCTCGCTTGTTTATCAATGTTGATTAATTGTATTTTGCCTCTTGTTTGGACTAAAGAAATTTTATTTGTATTGAACCGCAGAAGGCGCAGAAAACGCAGAGATAGGACTTACGAGAGCAGTCAGAAACCGGGTTTTTTACGAATATCCTTCGCCGCAGCTACAAAATTTAGGAAAAAACCCGGTTTCTTGGGCCTTGATGCGTAAGTCCTAAGAGAAAGAGAACAGAGAGATATCTTATAGATGTTGACAATCTAGGCGTTTTTTGCTAGATGTACTTTGTCTAAGGCAAGCGCGTTTCTTTAATAAATGAGATGCCATCAAAAATACTGTTTTTAAAGGCTTGAGTGCTGCGAACTCGGTGATTTTCGCTGAGTAATGTCATTGTTTCCATAAAGGTAATAAGGACGTTATCTTCAGTTTTATTTGCCCGAAAGCATACTGTTTCCTGGCCTGCATCCCAGGCGATCGCCGAAAAATCAGAATAACTGCTAGAATACAGTTTCAAAATCCGTTCTTCAAACTCTCCTTGAAAATTAAGCTGAACGCGAGAACCGTCTGAAAATTCATAATTGTTAACTTGTTGGTAGTGACTTCCTTGAATCCAGATGGTAAAATTACCGAAAAAGCTGCGAGAAAAATGTCCGCGAGTATCGGTCTTGATGTATTCTCCTTGCCAAGTACCAATATGACGGGTAAAAATTTCAGGTACTTTCTCCAAATCTGGAGAACTTACAGGGGTTACTGTATTTTCACGAATTACAGGATTGTTACTCATTATTTCCTCTCCAGTTTTTCTCGACACCTGATTTGCTTAAGACTGACGGAAAAATCAAGTTAATTTCATCATTAAACCACCCAGAGTTTGTTGATCTGTACTGCATTTAATTAAATTGTAAATTTCAATTTCATCTCCCCCTCTCCCCCTCTCCCCCTCTCTCTTTCTTAACGACGGCCAACTTTCTGACTAATTTCTCGGCTGCTGCGTTGATATTCGTGGACAATTGGGAGTCTTTCAGTTTGGAAGTTTTCCAGGGCTTCGGGAATATTTGCACTATTTGCGAGATGTTTTGCTAAATACAAACCATCTTCCCAACCGGAAGTCATTCCTCTGGCGCGTGTGGAACTTTTGGCGTGGGCTGCATCTCCAATTAAGATAACACGACCATCGTAGATTTTCGGTAGGGGGTCAATGTCATAGGAAAAACGACAGACAATATTTTCTAAAGGCGTTGATTCTATAAGTTTTCGGGCATCTTCTGGGAGTTTTGCTAGTTCTTCGGGAGGAATGGTAATATTGGTAGGTTGCAGTTTCCCGATTTCAGATTCAGTGCGCTCTTTTTCAATAAAGAAGCCCCAATGAGTGCGACCTCCACCGATGTGAAAGAAGTTGGCATAAATTCCCCGACCCCGTACATAAACAAAAAAGTTTCCTTCGGGACAGAAGCTGTTATCTTCGACTATTCCCCGCCAGACGACATCGCCTAAATAAAATAGTTCTACGTTAGGAACTATAAATTGACGGACTTTTGAGACAATGCCATCGGCACCAATTAATAGATCGCCTTCCCATTTTGTGCCATCTTTAAAGTGGGCGATCGCGCTGTGGTCGGTTTGGGCGATCGATGCCAATTCTGCATTAAAATGAATACACTCGGGGGGTAACTCGTCAAGGATTGCTTCTAATATAGCTTTGCGGTGTACCAGCATTGCTGGGACTTCGTTTTCTTCGTAGGTGACTGGCTCGGAATTGATGACACCGCCGCGCAGGTTGCGAAACTCAAATAATTTAACTCGATCGCCCGAGTTGATGATTTTTTCGGTAATTTGAGCGTTGCCTTGATGCAGTGCTTCCATACCTGCTTGCACGATCAGAATACCACAGCCATCGGTACGCGGATAGGGTGCTTTTTCAAACAAGTCAACTTTAAACCCTTGTTGAATCAGCAAAATTGCCAGATAAGCTCCTGATGTTCCTGCGCCGATAATACCTATCCTGGTCTGGGACGGAACCATTTGTGCTGCTCCTGATTTTAAGATTGCGATCGCTCCTCAACCAATATTATTATTACATAAAATAAGATTTGGGCTAGGTCTGGATGGGCGATCCTCTTTGAGGGCTTTGCTAACGAGCTTTTGGTGATAGCGACTGGTTTCAAGCAGCAGTTAAAATCAGTATCGGAAGTGATGCAGGATTAATAATTAATATTATGTCAGATCTAACGACCATATTGGTTTGTAGTGAGGACTTTAGTCCGCATCAAAGAGAGGACTGAAGTCCTCACTACGAACCGTTACTGATTGTGGTCAATTGACCGGACATAATATAATGGGTGAGTTGAAAATTATCGCACTCACAACTTAAGGCTGGTTTAAGCTTTAGGAGTGGTAATTAAAGCCAATTCAATTTTGTCATCAGGCTTTTGAGTGACTTTTGCGTCCAAACCAGGACCAAAAAATTTAGCTATTTTTTCTTGCTTTTCTTCCCAAAGTGCGATCGGCAGCAGCGGCGAATAAAACTCTAGAATTAAAGCATAAGCACCGTCAATATCAACTTCCCGCAAGCTTTGGAGGAGGGGGCGTTCCTCGTCAGTCGGGGCCATTCCCAAGCGTTCCAGAGCGTCATCTAAGTGGGCGGGTTGGCCGTAACGAAATCGGGTGATATCTTTGCGGACTTGGTTTTGAGTATCCGTGGCCTGACTTTCTCTCAACAGGAGAACTTCAGGAGAAGTCGGTTCGGTGAACTCCACTGGCTCGAGTTCGGCTGCTTTCAGGGCCAAACCTCCCAGCAAAAGGGGAATTCCATAAAAAAAACCGGCTAGGTTGAGGGTAGCTTGGTCGGTGAAGTAGGCATAGAACCCGACTACTGCTAAAATACCGCCCACCACTAAGGCTAGGCTTGCTAAAGAAATTTTACGTAACATATTAGTGAGGTAAGTAGCTGGAATCAACAATATACTTTAATTATTATCGGGCAAGAAGTCTGGAATAAATTTAGTTTTTTTGCCAAAATACCGGTCAAAACTGCTAGCATCTATGAGAGCGGGTTCTCTGTGCATCCACAATCTTGTCTCTAGCTTCAAAAAAATATCCCGCTTTCCCTCGCCGCGGCGCCACCGATAAATATCCGGTTAATTGGACGCCGTTGGTTCCAGAAGGTAATCGAGATCGGCAGTATCATCAAAGTATAGAGAGCGGCGATCGCGATCGACGCTCTTGCCCTTTCAACCAATTTTAGGACGTCAGGAACTCAGGGAATCAACGCCACTGAGCTTGTAAGAAATTACAAGCTGTTCTGACCAGACCCCTCGGAAGAGGAGACGTTATTTCCGCTCTGTCATCTGCAATTAAACAGTTTTAAAGTCACTGAAACAGTGTTGCAGGTCTAACAAGCCTTTATAACCAGGTCGAGGCGAACATTACCCCGCAAGGGAGAAAGGATACAACTGTATCGACCTTGGAGGGGCAACCATACCCCTCTAACCCCGAAAGGGGATTCAAGGCGGTTGAAACCGCGCCCGTCGTTTTCCTCTCAGGTCTAAAGACTTGCTCGTTTCCCACTTACCGAATATTTTTTATGATTAAAGACGAAGACAAACAGACTGCGGTCGCCAACAAGTCTGTTCTAGACCAGATTAACTCGCTCAAACGCGAAGATGAAAGGCTTTATAATATTTTAGCGATCGATGTCTGGGCCCTAGCCAAGACAATGGATGAATATCAACCTGGATTTTGGGCTGCTTTCATGAAAAACCGCGAGAAGGCCTTGAAGCGATTTTTAGCTGAAATGATGAAAAACAAACCCGCAGATAGCAAACGTCCGCCTTTCCTGCGCTAAAGTTTTGATGTACAATCAAACTATAACACAGACTCAAAAAAACCAGATCGCGCTCATCACTTCTATATAAAAATAGTAAAGGATTGGCGCCGAAAGGCACGTCGGTGAATTAAGAATTCTCGTCTGTTCGCAGGGGGGAAAGTCAAATATTTTTGTTAATACTAGCCAAGGCAAAAAACAATGGATGTACAGACAATCAAAGAGCGCGTAGCAGAAATCGAAGTCAAGCGGGAATCCCTCGTGCGGCTGTTAGATCGATCGGACTTGGGAGCTCTGAGAATTGATGTCAGTCAGGCGATCGAGGAAATTGATGATTTGTTAGAAGAATTTAAGCGCACTTTTGACAGTTGACAGTTGGCAGTTGACAGTTGGCAGTTGGCAGTTGTTAGTATTTGTAGGGTGTGTCGCTATCGATAGTATCCAAAAAAGATGAAAAATCGAGCGGGCGACGCACCAGCGACAATAATATTTGAGAAAACAACCTCAACCTCAATCGTTGTAGCAGCAATGATTTGTTGAATTGCTATTACTTATCGCGCCTTTGATTTGCATATTTCGGTGGGTTAAAAACTTTGTGGGGTGGGCATCTTGCCCGCCCTAAAAGTTAAAATTAAATGCAGTACAGCTTAATAACTAACAATAACTGACCACGACTAACTGCAAAATTTGACCGCTGTCAACTGTCAACTATCAACTATCAACTGACTAATTCATCGCCATATCCATCAAAATCTGCTGAGAGTTAACCTCCGGGTTATTAGCAGGTGGCCGCCGCTGAGAATAGTGTCCCCCAGGCTGCAAATCCCAAGCTTGACGGTTGTCCGCCAGCATCACACCGAGAATTTCTTGCAATTCCATTACTATAGTCGGATCTTCGACTTGGACGATCGCCTCAACCCGCCTGCTAAGATTGCGCTGCATCCAGTCAGCAGAACCAATATACACCTCTTCGCTGCCACGGTTGAAAAAATAAAACATCCGCGAATGCTCTAAAAAGCGGCCGATAATACTGATAACTCTGATATTGTCGCTAACACCCTCAACGCCCGGACGCAAACAGCAAATCCCGCGAATAATCAAATCAATTTTAACTCCCGCTTGCGAAGCTTCGTACAAAGCAACAATAATTTGAGGGTCAACTAAAGCATTCATTTTAGCGACAATCCGGCCGCAGCTACGAGTGCCGCTTTCCGCATTCAAGCGGCATTCGTCGGCCTCGCGGCGGATTAATGCTAAAAAACGATCGCGCATATTGACAGGCGCCACCAACAATTTACGATAAGATAGCTGTCGCGAATAACCGGTTAAATAATTAAACAAGTCTGTCAAATCCGCACCCAAATCCTCGCGACAACTCAACAAACCGACATCCGTATACAGTCCGGCTGTTTTGGGATTGTAATTTCCCGTGCCGATGTGGACGTAGCGGCGAATACATTTGTCCTCGCGGCGCACTACCATCACAACCTTAGTGTGGGTTTTGAGTCCCACCAAACCGTAAACGACGTGGACTCCTGCTTGTTCTAACTTGCGCGCCCAATTAATGTTATTTTCTTCATCAAACCGGGCTTTGAGCTCTACTAAAACAGCTACTTGCTTGCCGTTTTCCGCTGCTTGAATTAAGGCGCTGACGATCGGCGAATCACCAGAAGTGCGGTATAAAGTCATCTTAATCGCTAACACCGAGCGATCGTTCGCCGCCTCAGTAATAAACCGCTGGACAGTCGCTGCAAACGAGTGATAGGGATGGTGTAGCATGATATCCCCTCGACGGATGACCGTAAAAATATCCTCACCATCCTCAACATCCAACATCGATTTGCCTAAAATCATTGGCGATTCCGAATTCCGCAAGCGCGGCGGCACCACCGGAGTCCAAGGCGGGTCTTTGAGTTCCGGCACAGGCAGCCCCACAAAAGACATCAAATCCTTGAGGCCTAACAGCCCCTCCACCGCGTAAACATCCTGCTCGCCGAGATCCAACTCATCCATCAGCATATCTCGCAGCGCAAGCGGCATAATCGCTGGAATTTCCATCCGTACCGCAGAACCTGTAAACCGGCGCTTGCGGAGTTCCTGTTCAATCGCCAGCAGTAAATCATCTGCCTCATCTTCCTCGACAGTCAAATCGGAATTGCGAGTAATCCGAAATGGGTGATATTCCTGAATATCCATCCCCGGAAACAAAGCCTCTAAATTGTGGGCGATTACCTGTTCTAAAGGTACGCCCGTCCACACAGGAGTTTTGCCCCTTTGCTGCCACTGCAAATGGGCCGGTAAGGGCAAAAATCTCGGCAAAACCTGCGGTACTTTAACCCGCGCAAACAATTCCTCGCGGGTGTCGGGATCTCTGACAACTACTGCTAAATTGAGGCTGAGATTGGAGAGGAATGGGAATGGGTGGCTGGGGTCAACTGCTAGGGGAGTGAGTACGGGAAATACTTGTTCTTTGAAGTAACGGTGCAAGTAATTTCGTTGTTCTTGATTGAGGTCAATGTAGTCGAGAATGTGGATGCCGCTTGCTGCTAATTTGGGCCGCAGAGTTTGGTCAAAATAGGCGTGTTGCTGAGTTACCATCGGCAAAAGCCGCTTGTTGATGGCATCTAGCTGTTGTTGGGGCGTGCTACCATCGGAGGTTAATTTGGTGACTTTTGCTTCTACTTGCTGTCTGAGGGCCGCCACTCGCACCATGAAGTATTCGTCTAGGTTTGAGCTAAAAATAGCGAGAAATTTGAGTCTTTCGAGGAGGGGCGTGCGGGGGTCTAGGGCTTCGTGGAGCACGCGGTTGTTGAATTCTAGCCAGCTTTGTTCTCTGTTGAAGTAGTATTGAGGGTCGCTGAGGTTGATTTCGGTGTAGGTTTTGACTGGGGTCTTTTTTGGCTTGGACATGGTTTGCGGGGGTCTTGCGGGGAGGCTCGATCGTATCTTTACCATTAGTATTGCAGTAGTATTGGGGTAGCGGCGCAGTAGCGGGCGATTGAAATCGCGTCTAGACAGACAAAACCCGAACGAGCGAGGGGTTGGAGAGGAAGAGCGATCGAGCTTTATGATTTATGTTGTGTACGATCGCACATTTTGTATTTCTTGTTTGTTGCCGAAGCCAGATCCCCCTAAATCCCCCTTAAGAAGGGGGACTTTGATCGGATTCTTGTCCCCCCCTTATTAAGGGGGGCTAGGGGGGATCTGGCCTCGGCGACAAGCAGCAGTCTCTGAATACATCCGCCCCAACATCACGAACCAATCCCCCCAATCCAACTCTGCACGGCATTCAACAAATCATCTCCATCCACCGCAAAACCTGTTAGCGGCAATTCCAGCGGTGTATCGGTAATCCAGGCGATATGAATTCCCATGTGAGTGTCGGCGAGTTTGCGGGTGAAAGACGAAAGCGCATCTTCGCAGGGACAGGAGTGCAAAATTAAGGCGATGTGCTGTTTTTGCAGCCGATTTTTGAGTTGGGGAATTAATCGCTTGAATTCGGGGGCGTTGCGAATGGCGGGGATGTCTGTATCTGCGGGGAAGATTGTTTGATATAGTTGGGTACAGAGCTCTTGGGCGATCGCGCTTGTATCGGTTTCGCCTTCTAAGCCGCGTATGTTGAGGGGAACGGGGCAGGTTTTATCGGTGGATTGGAGTTGTTTGAGGAGTGTGGGGATATCTGTATTTTGTCGGTGGTTGTCCGGTATTGGGGAATTTGTGGGTTGAGTGTGCCATGCTTGATAAAATTCTGGGTAAGTCCTATTTTGGGCACAGGCCCAGATAATTGGGTAGCGATCTTTATAGCGATTAAAATCGTTTTCGTAGACTTCGGAATTTAGACAATCTTTCAAACCTGAGAGTGCGAGGACGAAGTGTTTACCTTTGATAATTTCCCCTAAGATATCTGCCGCTTGCCACCGGGCAATGTTATCATTTGAATTTCTGATTAAATCGACTAAAGTGGCGATCGCAACTACGTTATCTTTGCATATTTTCCCTAAGCTTACGGCCGCTCTCCTCTGGGTATTTTTATCCTGAAAAGTACCGATTAAATCGACTAAAGCTGAGATCGCAACTGAGTTATCTTTGTCGATTTTTCCTAAGCTATTTATGGCACTCCTCCAGGTATTATCATCCTCAGAAGTACCAATCAACTCCACTAAACCGGACATAGCAACTGGGTTCGATCCACCTATTTCTGCTAACTCTTTTACTACTTCTATCTGGGTATCTTTATCAATCTGAGAAGTACACATTAACTCCACTAAATGGTAAATCGCGCATTGCCCCCGATCCGTCTCTTTCAGTATGTCCCTTGAACCCTCTGCAATTGGATCAGAATATGTTTGCCACTCTTTCTTCTCCTCATTAAAATAACCAAATCCCCACTTAATAACCTGCGACACAATCTCATCAGCAAAACTACAATCCTTAAACTCAGCAATCCCCGCAGCCGCTAGAAAATACGCACGATAATTATAAAAATCACCACACCCATCCTCAAACTCAACCAACCTATTAATAAACCCTTCCTTCTTCTCCTTCCCTACCTCCTCACGCCCCAACCACAACAAAATAACCTCCTTCCACTGCTTCTCAAAAATCCGGTACACCCCAGTAGGGGCGGTGCCCCCGTGCCCGCCCTCTGGGGGAATATGATTCAAGAAAAAGTGCCAATCCTCAACCGCCAACGCCGCAAAATATTCCTGAAACGTCGGATGGTAAAAAGCATAAATCCCTTCCAGCGTCTCCCCATCCCTCGCCACTAAATTCAGCCAACCCAAACGACAAGCTAACTCAAACTGCGATGCACCCATCACCCGATATCCCACACTTTCTCGCAACTGAAACCGCGACGTTTCATTTAACATCCCTGAAAGTGCCAATTTCCCCAAAGCCGCATTCAAATCCTGCTGCTGAATCCAATTCAATTGCGGTTTTTTCCACTGATATAAAGTAGTCACAAACCGCTGATAAAGCTTAGCCTTAGTATCTGGCAAATCCCCATCCAAGGATTGCCAAGTGCCACACAATAACGAACATCTCAGGGGATTTTTTACTAAATCTCGAATTCGCTCTTTTCCTGATGCTGCTAATGCTTCGCGTAGCTGTTGAGAAAGCACCCCCCCAGCCCCCCTTGCTAAGGAGGGAGTTAGAGTTTCTTCTGTATTTTGGGCTGGGAAAGAAAGGGGAAGAGCCCCCCCAGCCCCCCTTAAGAAGGGGGGAGTTAGAGTGTCGCCTTCTCCTGTCGCCTGCGTTGAGAAACCGGGAGTAAGAGAGTCCCCTTCTTCTCTTGTCTCCCCCCTTACCAAGGGGGGGTTAGGGGGGGTTCCAAACTGGGGGTTAAGGGGGGTTCCAAACCACTTATCAATAAACATTTCCACCTGTTCGGGATAGGAAAACTCCAGAGTGCGATAAGTATCAAAACTATCCAACGCAGAGCCGATCGCATCCCAGACATTCTGCCGACAACTTAGCACAATCCGCGCCCTTTGAATACAGCCACCCGTCCTAATTTGCCGCTCAATTTCCGCCAAAGGATTCCCATCACCCACCGCCATCTCATCCGCCCCATCCAACACCAACCAAACGCGATCGGCATTAAACTGTGCTAAAAAATCATCCTTAATATCCGCCGTCGCCTCAGCCTTCCCAATTCTCTTAATTGCCGCCACCAACCAATTATCAAATAAATAGGTTTCTAATTCCTTCCCCTGCAAATCCGCCAAGGATACCCAAATTACCATAGCCTCCGAAATGCCCGTCGCTACCCAATTCGCAATCTGCCGCAACAGCGTTGTTTTCCCCGCCCCCGGTTCCCCAATAATTCCTAATCGCTTCCCATTGCTTTTCGGGCTAATTCCTTGCTGGATCACTTGTTCGAGAAACTCGCTATGTTCAAATGTTTGAGTAACTTCTTTTTCCCGGTACAAATCTGAACCTTTTTCAGCCCCAAGATTCTCGCGCTGCTGAGTCACTTTGTGCCGTTCCACCAATCCCAGCGGTACATAAACATCATCAATTTGATGGTTGCCAAAAGTTAGCTGATTGCTACTGAGTCGCTGCTGTTCTTTCTCGTCTAATATCTGCTGACAAATATCCCGCCAGTCAATCGGTTGGTAAACAATCCGGCTCTTTTCCACAATCTCCTCAAGCCAAGCATACATCTCTTGGGTTCTGCTATCAATCCGCGTTAAACTCTGCCCGGTAAAAATCTGAAAAACCTTGTCATTTTCCTTGATTTCCTGAGCAAAGTATGCAGATACTAAGGCAAACAATTCTTGCTCTAATTTTGTCTTGTAGGGTGCGACATCGCAATTTTCCAGGGCAAGTTCCAGCAGTTTTTGGTTGACTTCTGCTACCCGATTCTGCTTTAACTCATCTGTCGCAGTCAGCAGCAATTCTATTTCATCTAAACCCTCAATCGGAATCCCAGACGGGACTGTTTCTTTATCGACTTTTTCCAATTCAGATTTTAACTGCTTAATCTTCTTATCGAGCCATTCTAAATCTGGACGGTGTTGAGGTAAGTAAATAACGATTCCTTTAGAAGCCCTGCGAGATGGCTCAACCAATTCTTTATGACATTCTGAGGCGATTTGTTGTTGAGCTTTCAAGAAAGAACGTTTCAGCGCTTTTTCTAAATCGTGATTGACTATTTTCCCGTTTCGTGATACTTTTTTGATTCCGGTCAAACAAAGGTGCTTTGCTGCATCATTAACTTGAGTCCCCAATATGGCTTGCCACACGACTGTGAAAAGTCCTCCCAATAACGCAGCATCTAGCATTTGACAGTTTCTCCTAATTTCAGGCTCTAGGGGGTTAGTTTGATTGTAGGCGATCGACTTTATTTGCGATCGCACGAGTGGACAGGTGCGTCGCTCGCTCGATTTTTGATGTTTGGCTAAGGATTTTTTGTGGCGACACACCCGAATACTTGATTGTAGGCGATCGACTTTATTTGCGATCGATAGCTTCAGGAATTTGTCTGCTTAACAGTCACCGTCAGTTGAAAACCGAGTGGTAACTGCTCAAAAACCGCTGAAAAAATACAAAAACCGCTGGTAAATCAGTGAATAGGAAGGCTGGAACCACCTAAAATCGTTGGCTATCGTTCAGATTCTCGAAAATCACCAGCGGTTATTGAGTAGTTATATATAAACTCTAATTAGGGCTTGCTGAATAATTGATTGCCAACCAAGAGCAGGAGCGATCAATATATTCAAGCTTGGTTAAAGATAAGTTTTTTCTGTATCGAGTCGC
>NZ_JAEQCF010000050.1:0-36032 GCF_020738625.1 Microcoleus sp. PH2017_09_SFU_O_A | reverse complement strand
TATTATTCTTGATAAGAATGTTCTCTGACATTTTTAAAAGAGCAGACTGCGGTGCAAATCACCAAAGGGTCAAATGATGCCCGAGGGAGGGACTCAGTTGACAGTTGACAGTTGACAGTTGACAGTTGACAAGACCTCTTGCAAAAATCGGAAAACACCCTGAAATTATCTGCGTTTACCTGTGTTTATCTGTCTGACATCTGCGGTTGCAGGATCGATCGAAGACTTATGCAATCTTGTCTACAGTTGACAGTTGACAGCTTGCCGTGAACGTAGTCGAATGGTTAACCTAGGACATCAGTTGACCTAGAAGGAAGAGGATTGGAGTAATAAATAGTTTTCTTTTTATTTCTCCTTATAAGGGATAGGCTTTCAACTAATTCTTTCTGCTAATTTTAACCGCTCTTCAACCCCTCTGGGTTGGGATGAGAGTTTGTACAGACGCCGTTTCAACCGCCTGGTATTCTGAGCGATCGCGCATCGACGAGCTATAATTGTGTAATCCTCACCCACCTCAAAATTATATGGTTGCAAGTAAAAGCGACACCTACGTCTCCCCCGAAGACTATTTAGCAGGCGAGAAAGTCAGCCCCATCAAACACGAGTACAGACAAGGAAAAGTCTATGCAAAAGCAGGGGCAAGCAAAGCTCATGTCATTATTATGGGGAACGTATCTGTACTTTTGAGAAACCATCTTCGGGGAAGTGGCTGTATACCTTACATGGCAAACATAAAAGTTCGGATTGAGGCAGCAAATTGTTATTACTATCCCGATGTAGCGGTGACTTGCGATGAACGGGACAGTAATACTGCTGAAGATTTCATTATCTACCCGCGCTTAATTGTGGAAGTTTTATCGCCTACAACAGCGGCTTTTGACAGAGGCGAAAAGTTTGCCGATTACCGTACTTCCGAAAGTTTGCAAGAGTATGTATTAATCAATCAAGAAAGAGTTAGTGTAGAGTGTTTTCGCCGGAATGCAGAGGGTTTGTGGGTGCTTTATCCTTACAGTGAAGGGCAAGACGTTCAGTTGGCGAGCGTTAATTTTAGCTGTGCGATCGAGGCTTTGTATGAAGATGCGATACTACTCTAGTTCATCAAAATTGTTCGATCGTTCGGACTAAAGTCCTGATTGACTAAACGGCAGAGAGCGGACTAAAGTCCTCACTACAAACTTGATTTTTTCTTGCTGGCTTTCCAAGTACCGCCGTAGAAGTAAAAAGGATTGTTTTTACTTACCGATTCCCAACATTTAAGACACAGAAAAAACCACTGCCCCGACTCGTCATACCGGGCGCGGTAGAGAGTCGGGGCAGATAGGGAACAGCGATCGCAATATTTAACCCTAATTCCTCTGGCCATTGTTTCTCAGTTTCAAGCAATAACGGACTCTTGAGGGCGGGCAAAAATCATGCGGCCCGCGCTAGTTTGCAAGGCGCTAGTAACTACGACTCGGGCTTCGGCGCCGACGTAGCTGCTACCTGCTTCTACGACAACCATTGTGCCGTCATCCAAGTAACCGATTCCCTGAGACGGTTCTTTGCCTTCTTTGCGGATTTTTAGTTCGATCGTATCTCCCGGCAAATAAGTCGGGCGCACTGCATGAGTCAAATCGTTGATATTTAAAACGGGCAGTTTTTGAACGGTAGCTACTTTCGACAAGTTGTAATCGTTGGTGAGCAAAATGCCGTCGATATCCAAAGCGAATCGGACTAATTTAGCATCGACTGTGGCAATCTCTTCGTAGTCAGCCGAGTGAATTTGAATCCGTTCTGGATATGTTTCTTTGATGCGGTTGAGTACATCTAAGCCGCGGCGCCCGCGCACTCGCTTTTGATCGTTAGCGGAATCAGCTACCAGTTGCAGTTCTTGCAGCACGAATTGCGGGATGATAATTTGACCTTCGAGGAAGCCTGTTTCTAGCAGGTTTTCAATCCGGCCGTCAATAATGCAGCTTGTATCGACAACTTTGGCACTTGTTGGCTTGAAATTACCTTCGCCTATCAACACTGTGGTGTCTAAGCTTTTGGGGTTGATCAGTCGCAGGAAAGCGCGGCCGTGGGTGTCTGTCAAACTGACGCCTGTGAAGCCGAACATGACGCTTCCCAATACTGCGACTAGGGGTTTGATGAAGCCGAACTCGCGGGGAATTGGCAGCAGGAACAGCGGAGCCAGCATTAAGTTGGCGACTAGCAGCCCGATGATTAAGCCGATCGCCCGTGTCAGCAGCATTTCCACCGGCATATCCCGGACTTGCTTTTCTAACCGCCGGTACGTTGTTTGAGCGACTAATCCCAACACGAAGCCGATTAATGCTCCAAACGAGCCCAGTACCGAACTTAGGCCTTGTATATTTGTAACTTGCTCCAGCAGGTTGTTTGGCAGGAGCTCGACTCCGTAATAGCCGATTCCTCCGCCTGCAATTATGAATGAGATAATTATGATTGCGTCTAGCATTTAGTTCTAGGTTAATGAATGTGTTTATATTATATCTTTCTAGTGCTGATAGTTTTTTCGTGGTTGCGGTCGGATATCGCTATCTTTACTTACCAATTTTTATGAACTTATATTTCGCGCCTGTACCGTGCAGGGGGATATGCTACCCCTGCTTCACGGCATTGAGCGCGCCCCTTCACGGGCAGACACGAGGTGCGAATAGACCGCCCTGCAACCTGTTCGGGAATTACTGCCGATCGCCATCGCTAGGAGATTAAGCTAGAATAGCAGATCGTTCGCAGTGCGTTATTGCTAAGAAAATGTCACAATATACATAATTATTTATAACGGTTTAATTAAAACTTTAGATTTGAAGTTGCACTTTTAGCTGGAAATGTAATGAACCCTACCACAGATTATTTAACATTTGAATTCCCAAAAAGTGGGCAGGTGGCAAATTCCGGCATTCCCAGTTCGGCTTACCTGCACGTACCTTTTTGTCGCCGCCGCTGTTACTACTGCGACTTTCCGGTTTTTGTGGTGGGCGATCGCAAAAATGGCGAAAATTCCGGCACAATTGTCCAATACGTTGCCGTACTGTGTCAAGAAATTGCAGAAACTCCAAATTTAGGTACATCTCTAAAGACAGTTTTTTTTGGTGGTGGCACGCCTTCGCTGCTTTCTGTCAGTCAATTGAGCCATATTTTAGAAACTATCGACGGCAAATTTGGCATTGCTGCTGGGGCAGAAATTTCAATAGAAATTGACCCTGGAACATTTACTTTAGAACAGTTGCGGGGATATGCCGCAGCGGGAGTAAATCGAGTTAGTTTGGGAGTGCAAGCTTTTCAGGATGAATTGCTGCAAGCTTGCGGGCGATCGCACTCGGTGGCAGAAATTTTGGAAGCAGTAGAAATAGTGCGATCGGCTGGGATTGTCAATTTCAGTTTAGACCTCATTTCTGGACTGCCGCACCAAACCTTAGAACAATGGGAAGCTTCCCTAAAATCAGCGGTAGCAATTAGCCCGACTCACCTGTCGAGTTATGACTTAATTGTTGAGCCCTTAACAGCTTTCGGGCGATATTTTGAAGCAGGTTCCCAGCCGCTACCAGCCGATGAAACTGCTGCTCAAATGTACCGTTTAGCGCAGGAAATTCTGACTGATGCTGGCTACGAACATTACGAAATTTCCAATTATGCTAGGCCAGGCTATCAGTGTCAGCACAACCGCGTTTATTGGGAAAATCGCCCTTATTACGGCTTGGGGATGGGGGCGGCGAGTTATGTGGAAGGCCGGAGGTTGACAAGGCCTCGCAAAACTCAAGAATATTATCAGTGGGTGCGAAATCTTTCCGAGACAACTTCTGCTGCTACCGCCCAACTGGGGGGGGAGACCCAGACCGATATTCACCCAGCAATTGAACCCAATTTTCAAGTCTCAGACAATGACGTTTTGTTAGAAACGCTGATGCTAGGTTTGCGTTTGGCAGAAGGGGTTAGCCTGTCGGCGCTGACTGAAAAGTTTACTCAGCAAACGGTTGATAAAATTTGGCATTGCTTGCAGCCCTACTGGCGACAGGGATTGGTGGAAATTGTGAATGCTGGGGCGATCGCCACTTTAGCCGAAGGTGAAAAACTGCCACTTTCGGGAAATTTGAGATTGAGCGATCCCGAAGGTTTTTTGTTTTCTAATACAATTTTAGCCGACTTGTTCAGCAAGTTAGGAGAGGACAATTAGCTTATGTCTGAGGAAGTATACACAGCGCTAAGGCGATCGCCCGTCCAGCCACACCCAGCAATTCGACAATCAGAAAATTAAATTGCTCCCTGGGTTTATAATGTCAAAAATAATGTGTTTTATATCGATCCTTAATAAAACTTAAGTAACGAACTAAGCCTTGAGATAGACGCGACGACTGAAATCCGGCTGTCATACTTGAGAGTGACGATTTAAAAAAGATCTTGATGGAAACCCTGACTCTCGAACGCCACAACATTCACAGCAATCCCAATCGGGTAATTAGCGATCGCGGCTGCAATCAAACTTCTAAGTGTAAATTTTGCGGTCACTACAAGATGCAAAGAGGTGCCGTGGGTCACTGTCAATTGTTAGGCGCACCAGTGCGAGGAGGATGGAAATCTTGCACTTTAGCACTGCCACCTTTTGCACCTTCTTGGGAACAGGTGGAAGGCGCCACTATTTCCTCAGGGACATTTATTAATTAATTATTAATTAATCTAAAGAATGTCGGGAAAATTTGATTTTGACAGGCGAGCGGATATATATTAGACTGAGGCTGGTGACAGATACCTTGCACAATTTCACAAACAAGTTAAAAACATGAATATGACACTTACTCAGGTAATTTCGGAACGTGATGCGCGTATTTTGTGTTGGTATCTCAATACTACTAGCCAAATGCAAATTGCTCGGATTACAAATATTCCGAATTGGTATTTTGAGCGGACGGTGTTTCCGGGAGAACGTTTTTTGTTTGAAGCGCTCCCGGAAGCTCAGTTAGAAGTTTGCAGGAGTGCGGAGACGGGTGCTATTGTGTGCGAGCGAATTTTGTGCGATCGACTGCGAGTTGAAGAATTAAGCGCACCTGATTAAACCGGATAACAAATAGTAGGGTGCGTCAGGTGTGACATTTTCAATCACCACAGAAAGTCTCATGCTGACGCACCATTGATTCCGGGGATAAGCTGTCGTGCAAATAAACATTGCATATTCGGGACGGGCTAGAAGCCCATCCCACAAGACTTAGATTATTTCTTGACATACAGTTTAAATGCCGCAACAGCTTACCTCAGTCTGAGATGGTTGGTTTGTCGCCAAAATCATCCTAGCTGACCAAGAATTTCACAGGTGGTACCCGCCACGTGATTTATCCGTGGAATCAATCCCAAATCGAAAATCATCAAGCCCCCGAATTTATCCGTGGGTCGCCTCTAAAATCTAAAATCTAAAATCGATTGACGCACCCTACCGATCGGGAACGGGAGCATCTCAGTTTTGCAAGAAGCATTTTTTCTTCACAGTGCGAGCGTCCCCGCTCGCGTGCTTTTATACGCACGCGAGCGGGGACGCTCGCACTGTAAATGCAAAACTGAGATGCTCCCTCGGGAACTCTTGTGGGGTGGGCCGGAGAACCCGCCCAAAACTTAAATTTAAATGCAGACCAGATTCTAAGCTAAATTATATAAAATTAACCGCTATTAAATATTAAAACCCGATGTCCCTCACCGAAAAAATTCTCTCCCAAGTGCCGGGAGACGCCCTTGGAGGCCTGCGAAAGGTCGATCGACTCTGGGAAAACCTCAAACAAAACACCGCCCCAACACCCGCAGCCGTCAAACACAGCCAACAACCCCTAGAAACCCTCGACTTCGACATAGTTATCAGCGGCGGAACCCTAGGAATATTAATCGGTACAGCCTTAGCAGTACGCGGTTGGCGAGTAGCCTTACTCGAACGCGGCATCCTGCGAGGGCGCGAACAAGAATGGAACATTTCACGCAAAGAATTAGACACATTCTTGGAACTAAACTTGCTTTCAGTTGAAGAAATAGACAAAGCAATTGCCACCGAATACAACCCAGCCCGCATCAGCTTTACCAACACCCCTGACATCTGGGTTCGCGACGTACTCAACATCGGGATCGACCCTATTTACCTCCTCGAAACCCTCAAACAAAAATTTCTCCAAGTCGGAGGCAAACTATTTGAAAACACACCATTTAAAACAGCAACAATTCACCCCAACGGAGTTATAGTAGAATCAGAAAATACCGATTCACCAAATGTCAACACTTCATTTACAACCAGATTATTATTAGACGCAATGGGACATTTTTCGCCCATTGTCCGTCAGGCAAGACAAGGCAAAAAACCCGACGCCGTATGTTTAGTAGTCGGCAGTTGTGCCCAAGGATACCCCAAAAATGACACTGGCGATATATTTGCATCCTTCACCCCAATGCAAAATCAGTGCCAATATTTTTGGGAAGCATTTCCCGCCAGAGACGGGCGCACGACTTACTTATTTACCTATATAGACGCCGACACAAAAAGATTTAGTTTAGAAACATTATTTGAAGACTATTTGCGCTTGCTTCCCGAATATCAAAACGTCGAACTCGAACAGTTAAAATTCCAAAGAGCACTCTACGGATTCTTTCCCTGCTACCGCCAAAGCCCTCTAAAAATGCCTTGGAATCGGATACTTCCAGTCGGAGACAGCAGCGGCAGCCAATCGCCCCTCAGCTTCGGCGGTTTCGGGGCAATGGTGCGCCACCTCAAACGCTTGACTCTCGGAATTGACGAAGCTTTAACCAGCGAAAGTCTAGACAAAAATTCCCTGGCACTTTTGCAACCGTATCAACCAAATCTATCAGTTACTTGGTTGTTTCAGCGTTCGATGAGTGCTGCGATCAATCAGAAAATAGACCCCAATCAAATCAATCAACTTTTGGCTGCTGTATTTGGGATAATGGAAGAATTGGGAGAACCAGTGCTCAAGCCGTTTCTTCAGGATATCGTGCTGTTTCCGGCTTTGTCGCAAACTTTGTTTAAAACAGCAATCAGCCATCCGGGATTGGTGATGAAAATTATCCCGCAGGTGGGGATAGCTAATTTGCTCGATTGGATGGTTCATTATGTGAATTTAGGGATTTATACAGGATTACAGCCTTTAGGGAAAGCGGTAGAACCGCAGGTAAAAAATTTAGGAACCCAACAGCAATACTATTTTCACCGATTAGTTGAAGCCTGGAAATACGGCGCTGGAGGCGATTATTAATTCTCAGTATTTTTATTCGTAGTAAGCACTTTCCTTTGGGCGAAGGTACGTAGTTGCGCTTCAGCGCTCTTTATAATATTAGGAAAGAGCGCTGAAGCGCAACTACGTACCTAATTTGTCTGATGACAATAAAACTGGGTTTGTAGTGAGGACTTTAGTCCTTCTTCTATTAAGGAATAAAGTCCTCACTACGAACCTTTTTTACTATGGTAATCGAGCGGATATGATATTACCGGGCGCTTAGCCTGGAAGTTATACCAATTATCTAAAATTGTGCAACACTCTTTGACCCCCCCCTAGCCCCCCCTTGCTAAGGGGGGGGACAAGAATACTGTTGCATTCTTCTGAAAAATTGGTATTAAATTAATCTTTTGTGGAACGGGCATCTTGCCCGTTACTGATATATGAGTTATCAGTTATGCAGGAGCGATAACGGCCAAAGCTTGGGGAATCACTCGGAATTTTGCAGGCGTTTGAGTGGTAATTTCACCGTCGGTATTAATCGGACGGCGCTTGCTAGTATTGATCTCAATTTCTTGAGCGTGCAAGGCGCGAACGTTGGGCCAACTGTTATGATTTCCTTGCCTCATCGCTGGCAGCAAAGCAATGATTTCCCACCAATTTTTTGTCTCTAAACTATACAAATCCAGCCGCCTGTCGTCGATGGTGGCATCTTCGGCAACTGTCATGCCGCCGCCGTAATAGCGGCCGTTGCCGATCGCAATTTGAATGGTTTTCACATGAAAAGATTGGTTGTTTACTTTAATTTCGGCTCTAAATGGTCGCGATTCCCAGATTGTTTGTAAGGCGGTAAAAGCATAAGCTAAAACTCCCCAGCGCTGTTTCACGTCTTTAGTGAGTCTCTGGGTAATTTGCACGCTCAATCCTAAACTAGCTACATTAAAAAAATGCTGGCCGTTCACCCAACCTAAGTCTATGAGCCGAATTTTACCGCTGGCAATTACTTGACAAGCTGCGGATAAATCTGTTGGAATTTCGAGAGTGCGGGCTAAATCGTTAGCAGTTCCCATTGGCAAAATACCTAAGGGTAATTTAGTGTCGATCAAACCTTCTATGGCGCAGTTGAGTGTGCCGTCGCCTCCGCCGATTATTACTAATTCGACTTGATGTTGGTAGTGCCGAATTGTTTCGGAAATTTCATTTGCGTGGTTTGTAGATTCGACAATTAAATCAAAACCAAGTGCTTGTAATTTTACAGTGGCTTGAGATAATAAATTTTGCCCTTTGCGGGAGTGCTGGTTTACTAAAAGGAGAGCTTTTTTCATGAATAATTGGGAATTGGGAATTGGGAATTGGGAATTGGGAATGGGAATTATGTCATGGTTGGGTGTGGTTGTTTTTATCTTGGTTGTCTAAAAGCTGTGCTAAACTGCGATTTTGGTTTTTCAAATTAAGAATTTCACAGGTGGATGACTTAAGTGCATGAATTTAATGCTGTAATTACATTTTACCCATGGTGATGGATTGACATTAATCTTAAATAATTGATAATTGTAGCAAAAGATTGCTGAAAAGTCTCTCGCATTCTGCGCTAGCTGTCATCTACCTTCTTGAAGCTAAATTAAAATCATGTCGAATATTTTAGAACAAGCGCAAGCTGCTGCCGATCGCCAAAACTGGCCTCTTTTAGTTGAATGCTTGCAGCAATTGACAGCAAACGGTAGTCAGCAGCCGGAAAAACATATTTTAGAACAGGCTGTCAGTTTAGCAATCGCAGCTCTAGAATCGGGGGATTTTCAAGACCGCTGGGAAATTGCTAAAGTATTGCCCAATCTGGGAAATGGCGCGATCGCACCTTTAATCGCCTTGCTTGAAGACGAAGATGCAGATACAGAGCCCCGGTGGTTTGCCGCCCGCATCCTCGGAAAGTTCGTGAAGCCTAGCTATCCCAAAGGGAATCGCCCGGAAGTGATGCAAGCTTTAGTAAAATTAATCGAAAATTCTGATGAAGAATTGAGCCAAATTGCGGCGGAAACTCTAGGAAATTTCGGCACGAGTGCGATCGAATCCCTGACAACTCTCCTACAACAAGCAGACTCGCGACAGTTTGCTACAGCAGCCCTCGCCCAAATTCGGCGCCCCGAAATTATCCCACCGCTGTTGAGTGTAGTCACGGATTCTCAAGTTGCGGTGCGTGCTTGCGCTATTGAGGCGTTGAGTAGTTTTCACGACTCTCGGATTCCGTCGGTACTGGTAGGTGCACTCAAAGATCCGGCGACAGCAGTCAGAAAGGAAGCGGTGCGGGCTCTTGGGGTGCGCGCCTATTTAGATGCAGAATTAGATTTAGTTAAGTTGCTCAAACCTTTGCTTTGGGATATCCGTTTAGAAGTTTGTCAGGAGGCGGCGATCGCAATTGGGCGACTGAAAACCGATGCTGCGGCGGCGGCTTTATTTGAATTGTTGCGATCGCCCGCAACTCCCCTTGAATTGCAAATCGAAACTGTGCGTGCCCTCGGCTGGAGTGAAACCGCTGCCGGTTTAGAATATTTGCAAAAAGCGCTGATCTGGCGATCGGCTGCTGATTTAGAAGGCGAGGTATTGACAAGTAATTCTGCAATTCCAATTATCGATGAACACCGATTAATTCAAAACAAGAATCCTGCTGTTTGTCAAGAGATTGTCACTGTTTTGGGGCGAGTGGAAAAGCCGGAATTAAAAACCAAAGCTGCTGAAATTGCGATCGATTTGCTAGAGGGCAATCATCCCGCCGTGCAGTCTTCCCAAATCAAACAATCTTTGGCTTTAGCGTTAGGACAATTAGGAGATATCAGAGCGGTAGATGTGTTGATTCAACTGTTGGCAGATGCCGATAACAGCGTCAGACTGCATAGTTTATCAGCACTCAAACGGCTGGGTGGGGGAGAGGTTCGGCAGCAATTAGCAAGTTTAGTCGATCGTCCAAGTCTCGAACCCAGATTAAAACAGGGAATTGCGATCGCCCTGCAAGAATGGCAAGAGAATTAGGATGCAATAGCAGAATTAAGAAAAGACGGCGAATAGAATTCGCGACTACACAAACGATGTCCGCCTCCGCGGACTGAAGAGGATAAGGTAATTTCAACCGGACACTCTTTAACCCGCGGAGGCGGGTTTTGTCTGTTTAGGCGCGGTTTCAACCGCCGTCTGTCTTCTTCTGTCTTCTTTACCTCTTTTCAATAGGCAATCGCACCCCGAAAGTCGAGCCGAGTCCCAGGCCGGGACTTTGGGCCCAGACAGTGCCGCCGTGGAGTTCCACGAGATGGCGGACGATCGCCAATCCGATTCCCAGCCCGCCGTAATTGCGTGTATGACTGCTGTCAGCTTGGCGGAAGCGATCGAACACAAACGGCAAAAACTCCTTGCTGATGCCAATTCCCGTATCGCTAACGGCGATCGTCACAGAGTGAACCGGAGACGGAGACAACATGGCACTACCAGCCGATCGCGGTTCCCCCTCCTCCGAGAGCCTGATTTCCACGCTACCGGACGGTGGCGTAAACTTAATGGCATTCGAGACCAAATTCCACACTACCTGCTGCAAACGAGTAGCATCGCCCCTCACCAAGCTCACCCCTTCGCCATAAAAAGTCGCCAATTCAACTCCCCGAGCTTCAGCATCAGGGGCGAGCGCTTTGACTGCGGTTTCTACAATCGGCACCAAATCCACGGGGCGCAGCTTCAAACATACTTTGCCACTCACAATCCGGGAAACGTCCAGCAAATCCTCAATCATCTGAGTCTGCAACCGCCCGTTTCGCTCGATCGTCTCCAAACCCACAGCCGTTTTTTCGGCACTCAACTTGCGCTGTCGCAGTATCTGGGCCCAGCCGACAACTGCATTCAGAGGCGTCCGCAACTCGTGAGAAAGCGTTGCCAAAAACTCGTCTTTAATCCGGTTGGCCTCCGCTGCTTCCCGGTAAAGCCGCGCATTATCGATCGCCACCGCCGCATCCCGCGCCAAATCCGAGAGCAAAATCAAATCGCCCTCGCCGCAGCGGCGGCCGGACTCTCCGCACAGCAACGAAATCGCTCCCAGCGTCCGCCCGCGAGCGATCAGCGGCACGCAGATTGCCGACAGCGGGTTCTGGTAGCACAGCACTTCCAACAGTTCGTTGTCCGACAGCACCGCCTCGATCGCCCAATGCGGTATTTCTGGGTAGAGCTTCGATTCTCCAGTCCGCAGCACCTTTGCTACTCCGTGGCGTCCCTGGGGGTCTACCGGCAAACGGCGATTGATTTGCCACAACAGAGCGACTTTGCTCGGATCTGAGTGAGCAACTGCTTGCAAGCCGATCGAGCCGTCGGCCTCGATTAAATGCACGCAGCACCAATCCCCCAGCCCCGGTACTGCTAAATCTGCCAAATCTTGCAGCGCCTCTTGGTAATTCAAAGAAGCCGATGACAGCACAGCCAAAGCTCGGGCGCGCAAATCCGCTGTTTGGGCCGATCGCTGGCGATCGTCAATATCAGTAGAAGTCCCGAACCACTTGAGGATGTTTCCGTCAGCGTCCCGTACTGGCATGGCGCGACCCAGATGCCAGCGGTAAACCCCGTCAGATGCCCGTTTCAAGCGGTATTCCACCTCGTAGGTCTCCCCCATCTGCACCGACTCATTCCAGCGTTCCAGGGAATTTTTCAAGTCATCTGGATGCACCACTGGCTGCCACCCCCAGCCTTGAGTTTTTTCTAGGGTCAAACCGGTGTATTCAAACCAGCGTTGGTTGTAGTAGTCGATCCAGCCGTCAGGCCAAGCAGTCCAAACTATTTGGGGGATAGTTTCAGCGAGGATGCGGTACAACTGTTCGCTGGCTTCGGCTGCGCGGCGGGCGGTTTGTTCCCGCGCCCAAGCCTGATTTCGCTGTTCTTCGGCCTCTTTGCGATCGCTGATGTCGCTAATCACGCCGATCCATTTCCACGGATGGCCTTGTTTGTCAAGAACTACTTTGCCCCGATCGATCCAGTGGAGCAAGCCACCACCGGAGCATTGCACGCGGTATTCCTGAAAAAATGGGGCAGTCCAATTGTCTGGCGCGCTCAAATATCGATCGACTGCGGCCTCGATTTGCGATCGGTCTTCCGAATTTAAAATACTGTTCCAAGCTGCTCTCGTCCTCGGAAATCTGCCTTTTTCGTACCCCAAAATTTCATCTACACGACCAAACCACAGCACGATACCGGTCTCGATATCCCATTCGTAAATTAAATCGCTAGCACTTTCTGCCGCAATCCGAAACCGCTCTTCTGACTGTCGCAGCACTTCCATAAACTTAAAGCGTTCCGTCACGTCCAAAACCAGAGACAGCATCGAGATCAACTGTCCAGAATCGCTGTAAAAAGCCGAATTGTGCCACTCGCAATGCACCAAAGAACCCGACTTATCATAATTGCTGTTGCGAACGACATTGCACCGTTCGTGTTGGTTTTTCAAACTCTCAATTGCCGCTTGTACATCTTTCACATCGCCGTCAAAAATAAAGTTCCATTCGCTAAAATGCTTGCCTAAAACTTCTGTTGCCTTCCACCCAAAAATCTTTTCAGCAGCCGGAGACCACCCACTGAGGCGAAAATTTTCATCCCACTCAATCACAGCTAGGGGCGTATTTTCAAAATGAGAAGTGAGTTTTTGCAGGGCGTCGCGCAGGGATGCTTCTACTTGCTTGCGGTCAGTAATATCGCTAAAAGAAATAGCCATGCCATCGCCCAATTTAACGGTCACAATCCGAAACCAGCCCACAATGCCTTCGCTGTTGTAAGAAATCTCAGTATTGAGGGGAATTCCTGTTTCTACAACTTGCACGTAACGATCGAACAAACCGCTATCTTGATGACCGGGTAGCACTTGCAGCAATCGCTTTCCGACCATTTCTTCAGGAGTGCTTTGCTGAATTTTTGCCGCAGCGGGATTGACGTATTCCCATTCAAAATCGACAATTTGGGAGCCGTCGCGAATGCTGCGAAACACGTTAAATCCGTCTAGAGATAATTCCTGAAAAGCGCGAAAGCGTTCTTCGCTTGCTTGCAGCTTGTTGGCAATTTCCAGCAGGAGTTGTTGGACTCCCTCCGACTGCGCTATTTCTAGGAGCAATTGCTGGTTAATTGGCCCGAGTTCGCTGCTGGGGGATGGGACGGGATTTTCAATGGTACAGCCAGCTTGCGGTCGATCGGCCTTTTGACTTTCCAGCGCTGTATTTGCTGCTAATTGTGTCGCCCGCGTCACCGCCAACACTTGAGAAAGCGAGGGCATCAATTGGGCCACAGCCCACACAGAAATGACAGCGGTAAAGGCAGCGAGCAAACTTGACAGCGCGTAGCTGGGATGAACCAGCATCGAAACTTGCATCAGGTGAGTTGTCCCACCGCAGAAAAACCCGAGTCCCAATAGGATAAAACCCTTGCTGGCAGGCACATCCCGCTGCTTCCTGGCAAAGTAGATCAGCATCGCTGGAATTGAGTAATAAGCCAAGGCAATTAACAAATCGCTCACCGCGTGCAGTCCCATTAACTGCAATTGCCACTCTTCCCATCCACCTTGGGGCATAAAATTGTGCTTAAATGACATAATCTTAAGAAAATTCTGCATTTCGCCTTTCCTGTGCGATCGATCGTACTTCCACTTGTGTTGCTGACCCGCTAATTCCTAGTCTATACACAAAAAAACAGAAAACAACAGTGACTTTAGGCAGGGATGAAAGTTCATCGGAGGTTTCAAACGGGCGGCAAGATTCGGACATTTATTGACAGTAATAGGGAGAGCCAGGTACTATAATCTTGAAAGATGTACGATCTAAAATGCTAGCTTTTAACTTTTAATCTTACATACAAACAAGTTAGCTAGAGTGATTGAGGAAACCCCTATGACAGTGCAATTCATTAAATCTGTTGAGTTACAAACTTAAAAACATCGAACGCTCAACTTTGCTGAATTAAATCGTTTTATCAATCAAGTTTTCCAGTCATATAATGGATTTAATTGGGAGCATCTCAGTTTTGCATTTACAGTGCTGTCGGGAGCTAAAAAAAGTTTCGTAGTACGGACTTCAGTCCGCTCTTTAAAAAATGCAGTGCTGTCGGGAGTTCAAAAAAGGTTCGTAGTACGGACTTCAGTCCGCTCTTTAAAAAATGCTTCTTGCAAAACAGAGATGCTCCCATTTAATCTCAGAGAATGGAATAGTCTAAGTCTAATTTAGCCTAATAAATCCTGACCGAGCAAATTAATTTGTAGAGCCAAGCATCCGCGCCTCTAGAACCAGAATCCAAACTAATCTGCACCTGTATCAAGACGTACTAAATTATTCTACTAAATCGGTTAAGGTCTCTAATGTCTCTGACGATCTCCCAGTCAAAGTTCTCAAACCATCTCGAATTAAACATCCATGCGCTTAGAGCAGCTTCAAGCATTTCTTTCAGTTGCTGAAACCGGTAGCTTTCAGCAAGCAGCCCGGAAGTGCGGCGTCACCCAATCGACTATTAGCCGTCAAGTGCAGGGACTTGAAGCGGAAGTGGGTTTGTCGCTGTTTCACCGCACCGCCCACGCCAAGCTGACAGTGGGAGGGGAACGCCTGTTACCTCACGCTCGCAAAATCTGTCAGAGTTGGCGAAATGCTGCGGTCGAATTGGGAGACTTGCTGGCGGGAAAACAGCCGGAACTTTGCGTGGCTGCGATTCACTCGGTTTGCGCTGCTTATTTACCGCCTGTGCTGCAAAGGTTTTGTCGCAGCTATCCTGAGGTGCAGTTGCGCGTGACATCCCTGGGAAGCGATCGAGCTTTGAAAGTTCTCAAAGACGGTTTGGTGGACATCGCGGTGGTGATGAACAACCGCTATTTTACTCAAGCCCCGGAAATGTTGGTTGAGGTGCTCTACAATGAGCCGATCGAGGTATTAATGGCCGCGAGTCATCCCCTGGCCCAGTACGATCGAGTACCTTGGCCGGAATTGATTTGTTACCCGCAAGTGGTGTTTAAGGACGGGTACGGAATGCAGCGCATGGTACAAGAGCAATTCGGACGCATCGGTGCTAAACTTCATGCTGTTTTGGAACTCAACACTCTCGATGCTTTTCGAGGCGTGGTGCGCCAGGGAGAATTGATTGCTTTGCTGCCGCATTCAGCTTTGCTAGACGCTAAGGCCGATCGCACTTTAGCAATTCGATCGATCGCTCTTGAGCGCCCAAATTCCAAGGTTTCGGCGATCCTCTTCGAGGGCTTCGCTAACGGACAATCGGCGATCGATCCGACTTGGACTCGCGAAGTGGTGTTGGTAACAACTCACGATCGAATGCAAATTCCGCCGATCGCCCATTTCTGGAATCTGGTACGGGAACTTGTACCACCATGTGATGTCATCAAAGTAGTAAAATCCGGAAATTAATACCTGTTTATAATTGAGATTTGAAATTTGAGATTTTATGGCGTTACGAATAACCAATAACGAATAACCAATAACGAATAACGAATAACCAATAACGAATAACCAATAACCAATGCCCAATGCCCAATGCCCAATGCCCGATGCCCAATGACCAATGACCAACTTCAATAATTATGAGTGACGCATTTAGAGAATTGCTACGAAAAATTGGCAGTGGAGTACACACAGGAGAAAACTTAACTCGATCGCAATCAGCAGCAGCCACGCGAATGATGCTGCTAGGAGAAGCAACACCGACTCAAATCGGAGCTTTCATGATTTCCCATCGCATCAAACGGCCCACCGGCGAAGAATTAGCCGGAATGCTGGATGCTTACGAAGAATTGGGGCCGATGCTTGCCCCTCCCAACCGAGAAAAAGGATTTGCCGTTTCTAGCGTCGCCGTGTTTGGCGTAGCCTACGACGGGCGATCGCGCACCGCTCCAATTAGCCCAATAACCGCCCTAATATTAGCCGCCTCTGGCGTCCCAACCGTCATGCACGGAGGGGAGACAATGCCAACCAAAGAAGGCATTCCCCTAATCGAAATTTGGCGCGGTTTAGGAGTTGACTGGAGAAAACTCCGTTTAGAAAAAGTCCAGCAAGTTTTTAACAGTACGGGTTTAGGTTTTGTTTACCTTCCCAAGCATTTTCCTCAAGCCGCGAGTTTAGTGCCCTACCGCCGCGAAATCGGCAAACGGCCGCCTTTTTCGACAATGGAATTGATGTGGTGTCCCTGCGCCGGCGACGTTAACGTCATCTCAGGCTACGTGCACCCGCCTACAGAGGGTATGTTTCAAGCAGCCTTTGAGTTGCGGGGAGTCAAAAATTATACCACAGTCAAAGGATTGGAGGGCAGTTGCGACTTGCCGCGCGATCGAACTGCAATTATCGGCATTGCTAAACCGGGCGCCGAGTTCGAGCGAGTGCTTTTAGCCCACGGAGATTACGGTTTTAGCAGTACAAATCCCGCCTTTGAATCAGCATCTGAGTTATTCAAACAAATGCAGGAAGTTTTGTTAGGAAAACCCTCAGAAATGATGCAATCTGCTATCTGGAACGGCGGATTTTATCTGTGGCGCAGCGGAATTTGTTTGGATATGGACTCTGGTTTGATTGAGGCAGAAACCTTATTAAGCAGCGGTCAAGTAGTGCAAAAACTTGAGGAAGTTAGCAAAGCCGTTAGTGCTTTGAATTGAGCACAATCAATCAGGTTGAGTGCTAATGACAGTTGACAGTTGACAGTTGACAGTTGACAGTTGACAGTTGACAGTTAACCGTTAACTAATGACCAATGCCCAATGCCCAATGCCCAATGCCCAATGCCCAATGCCCAATGATTAACCATAAAATAGCAGTAATTGTGCTCGCAGGCGGTCAAAGTTCGCGGATGGGTACAGATAAATCTCTCCTAGAAATTGAGGGTAAAAGCCTGTTGCAGCGGGCGTGTGAGGTTGCAGCAGCCTTAACGCCAGAAGTGTATGTTTTGACTGCTTGGCCCGATCGCTATCGATCGACCCCAACCCAAAAATCCCAATTTCTGGTAGAGTACAATCCGGGTTCCGGCCCCTTAGTGGCATTAACTCAAGGACTGACGGACATTTCTGCCGACTGGATTTTGCTATTAGCTTGCGATTTGCCCTTATTAGATTCCCGAATCATTGATAATTGGGCGAGTAAGTTAACAGAGTTTCCCCCATCTACCTTAGCAGTTGTCCCCTATCAAAATTCGCGCTGGGAGCCATTATGCGGTTTCTACCGCAAACAATCTCTGTCCAGCTTGCAAAGTTTTATTGACAAAGGGGGACATTCATTTCAACAGTGGTTAAATCAAATCCAAGTAATCCCTCTACCCGTAGGGGAACGAGAAGCAGTCATGCTATCGAATTGCAATACACTAGAAGAATTTGAGCAATTAAAAGGTAAAATGGTTGACAGTTGACAGTTGACAGACTAATGACTAATAGGGTTCGCGAGCGGGGACGCTCGCACTAATAACTAATGACTAATAACTAATGATTAACGAATATTGGTTACTCGATCGCGAAATCACATTCCTCAACCACGGTTCCTTTGGAGCCTGTCCGATTCCCGTACTGGAAGCGCAAACCAGTTTTCGAGAACAACTGGAAAGAGAACCATTGCGCTTTTTAATGCGGGAATTTGAGCCGCTGTTAGATAACGCCAGAAATCAGTTAGCCACCTTTATTGGTGCAGGCGAAGAAGAATTAGCCTTTGTGCCGAATGCTACCACTGGAGTCAATGCCGTTTTGCGATCGCTCTATTTTAGTCCGGGCGACGAATTGCTAACCACAAATCAGGAATACAACGCCTGTCGCAACACACTAGATTTTATCGCAGAGCGCACAGGCGCCAAAGTAATAGTAGCAGAAATACCATTTCCCATTGAATCGCCAGAACAAATTATTGAAGCAATAATTAAGTGCGTTTCCCCGCAAACAAAATTAGCCTTATTAGACCACATTGTCAGCCAAACAGGTTTAATTTTTCCCATCAAACAGTTAGTCGGCGAATTAGCTAATCGCGGCGTAGATGTATTAGTAGACGGAGCTCACGCACCGGGAATGGTAGCACTGAATTTAGAAGAAATCGGCGCCGCTTACTACACAGGAAATTGCCACAAATGGCTGTGCGCGCCGAAAGGTGCAGCTTTTCTGTACGTGAGGCGAGACAAACAAGATAGCATTCGGCCAACTACCATCAGTCACGGCGCCAACTCACCGCGCGCCGACAAATCACGCTTTCAACTAGAATTTGACTGGATGGGAACAGTCGATCCAAGTCCCTATTTGTGCGTACCTGTAGCCATTGATTTCATGGGTTCTTTGTTGAGTGGCGGCTGGCCGGAATTGATGGCAAAGAATCATGATTTAGCATTGGCTGGGAGACAAATATTAGCAGATAAATTAGATTTGCCGCTGCCTTGTCCCGATGAAATGGTAGGTTCTATGGCTGTTATACCACTAGCCGACGAACAGCCTGACGCCGCTGCAACGGGTGGAATTCCACCATTGCAAGAGGTGCTGTGGCAGATTTTTAAAATAGAAGTGCCGGTTATTCCTTGGCCAGATTCTAGCAAGCGGCTGGTGAGGATTTCAGCTCAATTTTATAATACCTTGCCACAGTATGAATATTTAGCGAAAGCGCTAGCTGAGCTAACAGGAAATTCAGCGGGAGATTCCCAAAAAACCTAAACCTTAACTATAGTAATCCTCAAAAAAAAGGTACGTTGTTGGGCTTGGGCCCTCCGAAAAAAGGTACGTTGTTGGGCTTGGGCCCTCCGAAGATTTGTGATCTACCAACTTACCCAACAACAGCTTTTACCAAATATACCTAAATACGCTTGGATTAAAGCTTTCAAATGAGTTTAATCTCACGAATTTACAGGAAATACAAGCATCTTTTAGCAGCCTGACTATTCTTAAATGAACCGTATTGGTCTACAATCTACGGTAAGAGGGCTGAAGCCCAACAACGTACCTTATCTTTCTGAGAGCCACTATATCAAAATAAATATTGCAAAAAATTATATTTAAAATATTCACTATCTAAAATTAAGCAACTAATACGAATCCTAAAAAAACTGGCAAAATATTATAAATAGTATGCGAGCATCTGTAGGGATACGACAATACCGTCTAGTTCACAGAACTGCGAGTTTTAATAATTGGTACAAGATTAAGAATTGTAGCAATTTATTTTAAATTAGCATTAAAACACGGTACGAAAATCGGATTTTACACAACTTCCGCTGCACCGAATATAATGTATCAAGACTTGTATTTATATCCCCAAAAAACAAAATAAAAAGAGGAGAATACGATGTCAAATGCCATGATGGTAATTTTCCCCTATCGCGAACAGTACACCTGGGTTTTTGACGACGAGCGAGCCGGACTTGTCCGAGAACCATTTGTTCAGGGCGTCCCCGAAATGATTAACGTACTTGTCGCAGACATTCCCAACGCCGCTCAAGGTTTCCGACTATTATTTTCAGCCAATCCATTTCCCGGATATCAAGCAGAAATGGCTTGGTTTAAAACAGAATACGGCGGAAACTGGTATCGGTGGGAAGCCGAAAATCTCGAAGGCTGGCTTTGTCCGGCTTTGTTTAAATACTTTCTAGAAGCACCGCCCAAGTTTTATTGCAAAGCTGAAAAAATGTAATAATCAAGAGCAAGTCAATGAAAAACTTGTCAATCTTTAAGAGAAACTTTGTTAAACCAGCCGATCGCAAATCTAGACAAAAGCTCAAATTAGCACTATGTATATTTGGGCTATTTGTGCTAATTGTCACAGCAGCCATCTCCGCAGGACTCGGGGCAATTACCGCCCTCTTAGCACCCGTGGAACCGCAAATGATTAGCAAAGTCCTAGACGCTACAGGCTTTAACTATATATCATCCAACCGCTCTGGATACCGCCTCTCGCGGCCTGTTAATATCTTAATCCTCGGAATTGACCGCGTACCCGGATCTGTCCCCAATTCCCGCAAGATTTTTAACGGCCGCAGCGATACAATACTCTTATTCCACCTCGATCCTAGAGAGAAATCTATTAGTTTGCTTTCAATTCCGCGAGATACAAAAGTCGAAATTCCCGGAATTAGCTTCAGCAAAATTAACGAAGCAAATGCCAGAGGAGGAGCAGTTTTGGCGGCGCGATTGGTGAGCACTATCGCCAACAATGCAACAATTGAAAGATACGTGCGAGTCAGCAGCGTTGCGTTTCGGGAATTAGTCGATTTGTTGGACGGAGTTGAGGTATTTGTACCTCGGGCGATGTCCTATACAGATAAAGCCCAAAAGTTAAGCATAAATTTAGCACAGGGATGGCAAAATCTCAACGGAGAAGAAGCAGAACAATTGGCTCGATTTCGCAACGACGGTTTGGGAGATATCGGCCGAATTGGGCGACAGCAATCTTTAATTCAAGCTATTCGCAACCGCCTCGCAAGTCCATCAGTATTGGTGCGATTGCCACAAATTGTGCGATTGATGCAAAAATATGTAGATACAAACCTAAATTTTGAGGAAATATTGACGATCGCAAATTTCGGTTTGCAATTGGAGCGAGATAATTTTAAAATGGTGATGTTACCGGGACGCTCTAGCTCATCACAAGGGGATTTGAGGAGTTATTGGATTGTCGATGTTGCTGGGCGCGATCGCATTATGACACAATATTTCAAACAAGGCGCAGCGGATTTTGCCCAAGGGCGAAACGCCAATCCCAGCCAGCCGGTTTCACCCAGCAGCCTCAAAATCGCCGTCCAAAATGCTTCTAGCAACCCAAAAACCGCCAAAACCGTCGCTGAATTTCTCAGAAAAAAGGGCTTTTCTAACGTATCTGTAGTCAAAGATTGGCCCGACAAGCAACGTCAAAGTCAAATTATTGTACAGCAAGGCGATTTAGAAGCAGCAAATCTTCTGCAAAAAACTTTAGGCTATGGTAAAATAGAAGCATCTTCTACTGGTGAAATTGAATCTGACTTGACACTTCGCGTCGGCGAAGATTTGGTAAAGCGATTTAATTAGTTATTAGTTATTAGTTATTAGTTATTAGTTATTGGTTATTAGTTATTGGTTATTGGTTATTGGTTATTGGTTATTTGTTGCTTGCAATGCCCTGTTTTCCCTTCTTCCCAATGCCCAATGCCCAATGCCCAATGCCCAATGCCCAATTCCCCATTCCCAATTCCCCATTCCCAATTCCCAATTCCCCATTCCCTATTCCCTATTCTCATCATCATGAAAAGTCTATTCCGAATTTTACTGAGCCTAATTATAAGTGTAGTGTTAGCCTTTGGGTGGGTAATGCTGAGTGCTACTCCGGCATTTGCGCTACCAAAAAAAAATATTAATTACACAAATATTAACTTGTCCGATCGCGATTTCTCCAATTCTGACTTAGCGGGCGGAACATTCGTCGCCGCCGAGATGCGGGGAACCAACTTTCAAGGCGCTGATTTAACCAATGCGATTTTGACTAAGGGAGTTTTGTGGAAGGCCAACTTGTCAGGTGCAAATCTGTCCGGTGCTTTAGCCGATAGAATTACATTCGACGGCGCTAATTTGACGAATGCTAATTTCACCGAAGCAATTATGACTCGAAGTCGTTTTTTTGATGCAGCCATTTCCGGGGCTGATTTTACCGACGCAATTATCGATGCTTATCAAGTAACAATGATGTGCGAAAAAGCCGATGGTGTCAATCCCGTGACGGGAGTTTCTACGCGAGAAAGTCTGGGATGTTCGTAGAAATTTTGATTTAAATAAGGCTGACGCGCCAGGGCGAGAAACCGGGTTTCTACGAGTTTTTTGGTTTAGTAACAATCAATCTCCAAAGAAACCCGGTTTCTGAGTTCAGCCTGTACACTCTTCGGCTAGAAACCGGGTTTCTACGAGTTTGTTAGTTTAGTAACAATCAATCTCCAAAGAAACCCGGTTTCTGAGTTCAGCCTGCATCACTTACATCCGTTACGTTCGTTACATCCCGTACATTGCTCGTTGCGGAAATTCCTTTTATCGAGCGCGACAAATGCCTGTATTTGCAGTACCCAATACCAAGTCAGAATTCAACAACAAATCTAAATCGGTGTCGGGATTAACAGCATACAAATCGACTTTATCTCGACCCAAAAATACCCCAACCAAAGTACCGACTCCTGCGCCGCCGAGTACCTCTTCAGTGGCGATCGCCCGATCGCCCGTAACTCCCGCAATCGCCGCCGCCGCTGCTGCACCCAAAGCCGTGTTCTTAATCAGATTACCAACATTCACGCCCTTAGTCACAGTTTCTTTGCGAGTAATCACCTGCGAAGTAGCATTCAGAGGAACTCTGCTACCGTTGATGATACTTAACTCTTGCGCCACAAACTGAACGCCCTCAGCAGTCGATCGCAATTCGCCACTAATTTTCGAGCCTTCGGGTATCATAACCTTGCCATTACTTCCTGCGATATCCGCAGCCACAGTCAGCGTAATCGGAGACTTGTCATTGGGGGCGAGCAAAATTTTGCCTTTGGCGTACTCGATGGGAATAGTCACCCCGCTGGGGATTTTCACAGCAACACTCTGGCCAATATCAATCTTAGCAATGTAAGGAGAATTAATTGCTCTTGCTTGATTGGTACTGACTAATGTTTGATAGATAAAAGCAGCTACTTCCGCCCGCGTGGCTGACTGGTTTGGCTTCAGGGATTTAGGATTGGGATAGCTGACAACCAACTGTTTTTCAGTAGCAGCAGCCACACTTTTCACAGCATAACTTTGAATTTCACCCGCATCATTATAGTAGCTGAGAACATCTTGAAAATTGCAAGCAGGCTCATAACCCAGCCCGTTATTTAAAGCCACTACAACTTGAACGCGAGGAATCTGCTGTGATGGCCTGAAAACATTGCCGGGGTAGCCAGACATCCATCCCATTTCATAAGCTTCGGCGATCGCCCCCCGCGCCCAAAAATTAGACGGAACATCGACAAAACCTATAGCAGCGCGAGTTTTCGCCTTTTTCACAGAACGGATCATTGCCGCGAATTCCGCCCGCGTTACCAGTGCATCCGGGCGGAAAGTGCGATCGGGAAAACCTTTAATAATGCCTCTTTCTGACAAATCTTGAATAAAGTCTTTCGCCCAATAGTTATTACTAACATCCGAAAAAGCTGTTTCAGCAATAGCAGGCGCAGGAGTCAGCATCGGCGCTGCGGTTCCGGCAACGGTTGCCAATGTTAATATAACAGATGTGCCGAATTTAATGCGTTGAGATACAGACATTTTTGATTCTCCAATTTACACAAGTTTTTTATTGAGAAAAAAGCAAGCCTTTATCCGGCTATTTATCGTTGATTGATTCTTGCCTAGCTTGCTCTTGTGCTCAGTGATGTCATCATTATTAAATGCTTTTATTTGTGGCGAGGGGAAGATACGGTCTTTTAAAATAAATATTTTTATGCTGGTTGGTCGATTTTAAAATGCTTAAATTCCTTAAAATCCTTATGTTGCTTATCTTCCTTATCTACCTGGAACTTATAAAGGTACGTAAAAGGTATGTAGTTGCGCTTCAGCGCTCTTTTGGGATATCGGAAAGAGCGCTGAAGCGCAACAACGTACCTAGATTAATGACTAATTGAAAAGAGCGCTAAAGCGCAACTACGTACCTAGACTAATAACTAATGACTAATAGCGAGTAGCGGTTCCCAACTTGTCACATCTTCAAATAAACATTGATAACCGACTTCATTGGGATGGAGACCATCCGAAGTCAGACAAGAACGCCACCAAATATTACCGCGATCGATCCATTTATCAAAAATATCTAAATAGGGAATTCCCCGTTCCAAACAAGCTAACTTTGTGGCTTCTTTATAGCGATATTGGTCAGCGTGATTGTAGTACAAACAATCTTGAAAAGGCATTTTGCTTTCATCCACCGGCACCATCCCGACAAATATCACCGGACAAAGTTGTTGCGATAAATTTAACAAATTATCCAAAACAGTTTTAAAATGTTCAAAATCAGTATAACTGCGCCCAGTAGGCGATTGCACTCTCGCCGTATCGTTGAGGCCTACCGACAGTATGATGGCATCCGGGACGCGGTTTCTGAGCTCGCCCCGGTGCCGAAACTCGTTTTCGAGGCGCTGGGCGACTTGATACGTGCGATCGCCCCGAACGCCCAAATTGTATAAAACGTGTCCTGCACTCTCCGTTAACATCCACTGTCGCCGCAATCTTTCCACCCAACCCCCGCCTACACCGTCGCCGAAACCGTAGATTAAACTGTCGCCGAAAGCAACCAATTTGAGAGGATGAGAATTTACCTGATGCAAGTGACCAAAGGAATAGGCTGTTGTTGCCTGCATAAGCAATGATACTCAGTTAGTAATTTTGAATCTTCGCATACTAGACTAGAATGTAACATTAGATAAAGTAGGTAATCTCATGGTTAAGCGTCCAACCTTCGATTCAACTCAGCTAACCCGTCGGGCAGAAGAGTTGATCGGTGCTGCATCCAATCGCTATCGGATTACGGTGCAAGTGGCGAACCGCGCCAAACGCCGTCGCTATGAAGATTTTGACAATATGGACGACCATCAAATGATGAAACCTGTGATGCGGGCGATATTTGAGATGTCGGACGAACTCACTCAGCCGGAAATTATCGGGGATATCTAGACTTGGGGAGTTTTGAGTTTTGAGTGGTGAATTTCAACAATTTTTGTTAATTCAAAACTCAAAACTTTCTTCAACCAGACTGGCGCGACTGGCAGAAAAATCCGGTTTATTTTTAGCTTTCAAACGAGTGCTAGCCGGAGACCAAGTTACATCTATATACGCAAGCAAGTTACATCTATATACGCAAGCGAGCGGGACGCTCGCACTGCGAAGAAACGCTTTTTACCAAATCGGGATGCTCCCAACCGGGTTGATTTTCGTAAATCCTAAGATGAGAGATTAGGATATAGGCTGGTAGGTGAGTTTAGGAAATTATTCTATTTTTGAATTGAAATTATTGTCAAAACCGTGAAAAAGAAATTCAAGCTGGGCTTCAGTTTTCTGTTAGTTACTTTGAGTGTGGCGATTTTTACGCTTTTGAGTGGGGTATTGGAATCGGGTAAATTAAGTGTGTCGGCTTTGGAACCTTCGCTGCTGCGTGGTTCTGGGTCTAGAGGACTGGTTGCTCAACAATCGGCGCCACAGCAATTGAGGGCGCAAGATGCGTGGAAATTGGTGTATGAAAAAGTGCCGGATTTGCCGATCGAGAATAACTACATTTCTAAGGAAACCGGCAAAGTAGATCCCAACAATACTTTAGTTGGGCGCTTGATTAGATATCATGTGTTTGTCAAAGGACGGCCGCCGAATTACCGTTTTGATTGGAAGTTGAGTTTAGCTGACTATCTGGGGGCGACTCCCGATTATTTGGTGGAAGGCGTGTATCCGGGAAAAGATGTTTTGCGAGAAAATCCGATGGAACGCGATCGCGCTGCTATTCAAAGTTTAAATAGAAAACAGCGGGATGCTTTGGTTCAAGCTTTGGTTGATGTTTTTACCGAGAATTCGGGGCCATCGCGCACACCGGCGGCGGGCGAAACACCAAAAGGGCGATCGACTTCCCCGGAAATACCGCAGCCGCAGCCGGGAGATGCAAAGTTGCTGACACCGTAAGCTTGAAGGAGGCCTAGAAACCGGGTTTTTGGCTAATCTGCCTGGTGTAACGCGTCTTTTCGGCATAAACAGATTGGTTCGTAGTGCGGACTTCAGTCCGCAGCGGGAGTGCGGACTGAAGTCCGCACTACGAACCGTTGTTGTTATCGTAATCGACTGGACATGATATAAGCCATAAAATCACCTAATCAATCTAAAATCCAAAATCCAAAATCTAAAATCGCCAGATGGAACGTGTAATTAAGACTGGTGCGGGCTGGCGTTTGGGATGGAACCCAAACGCAGAAGAGTTTCAGGGTTTGGTGGCTGGGGAAGGTTGGGCGATCGAACTCACCGAAGCCGAGTTAAACGATTTTTGCCGGTTGTTGGGACAATTAGCCGCCACAATGAGTCAAATGGCCTCTGAGTTAATGGACGAGGAAAAAATCGCCATTGAAGCCGAAAGCGACTTGTTGTGGGTGCAGTTAGAAGGCTATCCCGAAGCTTACAGCGTGCAGTTGATCTTGAATGCTGGTAGGAGGTGCGAGGGTTTTTGGGCGGCGGCTGCGGTTCCGAGTTTGGTGCAGGCAACCAAAGTTTTAAAAGTTTTTTGACTTTTTCTGAGATTCTATGCTAAGCTGTTAAAGCTGTCGGGGCGTAGCGCAGCTTGGTAGCGCACTACTTTGGGGTAGTAGGGGTCGTGGGTTCAAATCCCGCCGCTCCGATTGTGATAAAGATCGTGATAAAACCTTCTCGTTTGAGAAGGTTTTGTTGTTTTTAGCAGTGACTCTTGGTATTGCTGAGTTCGTGACAGTGGAGTACAAAACGTCATCCTCTGGATCCTCTTTTAGGCAAAACCAGGAAATTTCTCACTCAAACTTTGAGAGAAATAATACTGACACCAAAATTCTGCTACTTCTAACAACATCGGTACAGATTTAGGAGTTATACCTGAACCATACTCCGGGGCATAACTTTCTACGTATTCTTTAGCTAGTTTATAGATCCAATAAGGAAAATCGTTGTCTGTGAAACAACGCAGTGCATAGTCTAATTTTAGTAAATTTCCACTGCGGACAAAATGTACTGTTCCCCAGGCAACATTACGACGATCGTCTCCTTGTAGGCTATTAATTGTTCTCAATAACTTACGGATAGATTGCTCGCCTTCATTACTAGGATTTTCCAGGTGAATTTCCATTTTGGCGATTCCTTCAGCTATTACCTGTTTGTGCTGTTCCCATTCTTCCTCGGTATAGTGTTCGGGACAAGTAGCTTGATTCATCTCGTGTTGTACTCGCTGAGAAATGTACAGCGCAAATTTTTCGGCCGCAACTCGATCGGTACACAAACTTTTGATACTTGTCAGTCTGGTTATGGATATAGCAAATCGAGTTTTTTCAAGTTCCTTGGCTGTTTGAACCCATTTCTTGATTTTAGTGGCAATAGGAGTTAGTGAACTTTTTGGTTTCATTTTAATTGATAGAATGCACAAGTTTTGTCGTAGGTTTTTTTAGATTGTACACAAACCTATGTCATAGATGGCGATCGCCATTTCGGTTATTTTCCGGGAATTTTGCTGTGACTCGGGCGATCGTAGTGTCGGAATGTGCTGTTAAATGTTGTCGAATGCCATCTCGTCAATTATTCCATTGTTTTTGTCATAACTCCTCCTCAATCTCCACATCTACCGCTTCTAACTCAGCTTCCAACTGCTCAAAAGTCGGCAAACTCCCCTGTAACTGTTCCGGTAAAGTCTCCCGCAATTGATAAGTCGAAACCCCGATCGCCTTATTCATGTCTCGCAAAGAATATTCCACAATCTTCTGCTTTTTATTCTTGCATAAAATCATCCCAATAGTCGGCATATCGTCCCGGTGTTTGAGTAAATCATCCACAGCCGAAACGTAAAAACTCATCTTTCCCGAAAATTCCGGCTTAAACGCTTCCACTTTCAAGTCAATTACCACAAAACAACGCAAACGTAAATGATAAAATAATAAATCAATATAAAAATCTTCCCCTTCAACCTCTAGATGATACTGACTCCCGACAAAAGCAAACCCTACTCCCAATTCCAGCAAAAAATCGCGGATGCGTTCAATCAAAGCCTGCTCTAAATCGCGCTCTTTTGCTGCTTTGCCTAAACTGAGAAACTCAAAATTATAAGGGTCTTTAAATAACTGTTGAGCCAGTTCTGATTGAGGATTTGGCAGAGTGCGAGAGAAATTAGTATCAGCTTTCCCTTGCCGCCGGTATAGTCTACTTTCTATCTGATGAACTAACACATTTCGACTCCATCCTTGCTCGATAGTTTGTCTTGCATACCACAGACGTTCCTCTGTGGATTTAACCTTTTCCATTAAGGCAATATTGTGATACCAAGTAATTTGTGCAAGCACCTCTTGCACAAATTCAAAATCTGGGTAAGTTTCCGCAAAACTCCTCATATATTTCAGATTGCGAGATGAAAAACCCTTCATCTCAGGAAAAGCTTTTTGCAAGTCAGCAGCCAAAGTGTCTATAACTTTAGCACCCCATCCTTGCTGCTGTTGCCGATTTAAAATATCCTGTCCAATTTGCCAATAAAGCAACACTAATTCTCGGTTAACAGAAACTGCTGCCCGTACTTGAGCATTGCGGATGCGTTCTTTCAGTTCCCGCAGGAAAATATTATAATCTTCTGGAATTGATAAACTATCCACCATAGCTTAACCCCCACATATTTTCTTGAATCAGCGTGGTTTTATAGTCAGGATAGGAAATATAAAACTACGAAAAGTATAGCCGATCAAGGTATGTAGTTGCGCTTCAGCGCTCTTTGCTAATCTTATAAAGAGCGCTGAAGCGCAACTACGTACCTAAGTTGTCCTAAATATTTTCACTCTTGAGCAATAATTAAACAATCACTGCCAACTTTCGACAGAAAATCAGGAAATGCTGCTGTGGGGCTGCTATCTTTGTTTACAACTCTGCGGAGTGTATAGCCTTTTTCAGGAGCTCTGCCGAAAAACGAGTTTCTGCGATCCCAGATATCCCCATTGGGAGTGTTCGGATCGCGATCGATCAAAAAATCCATAATCCACGGCGGTACAGACAATCCAAACGCGATCGGCGTGATGTGCCCGTGCTGCAAAGTTGCATCTGAGAAGCGAAACAAGTAGCTGAAGCGAGAAAATTTGACGGCATAAAGTAACATCCGTCCCGCCATTGATGAATGAAATGTCCAGACAACTGGTTCATAAATCCGCAGCAATAATGTTCGTTGGCCAGGATTCCATTCTGAATTGTACATCGTCAGACAATAGTCTGGCAAAATATTCCCGTCCATAAAGAAGATACCTTGCAGGGCTTCTGGAAACTCCGGTGGATGTTCTGCTTTCATCCAGGTTGCGATGTCTTTTAGTTTCTTTGTTTCAATTAACATGGTATTATTTAACCTCTAAAAAATTGTGATTTAGTCTCTGGTTATATACCCCCTTGAGTTCGTTGTGTAACAGGCATCTTGCGTGTTTTTTAAGGGCGGGCGGGACGCCCACTTTACAAGCAATTTGATGTGTTGTGGAACAGGCATCTTGCGTGTTTTTTAAGGGCGGGCGGGACGCCCACTCCACAAGCAATTTGATGTGTTGTGGAACAGGCATCTTGCCTGTTACGATCGCCGAACTTTACCAACGGTACTAATGACATCCACCAGCATCTTCAGTGCGATATCTTTAGCTGGGCAAATCCGTCCCGCACTCCGATCGCCCACCGAATGAAAACCCATATGATAAGGGCACAAATTCTCGCGCTTAGCGTTGAATTCGTACACCGTAGAACCCCAGAAACTCGCGTCTAGATGCCCCAAACTGAGCGGTATCAGTACCTTGGTTCCGGCGGGAAAAGTGCGCTGTCTGCCCCCTACCGTGGCGGTAAATGGCTCTGTCGCGACTCGGTGGGTGGCGCTGACGGGAGCCCAGAGGCGCCCGCATTCCAACAGGAAAAGCTCGATCGACTGGCGATCGTCCAAATCGAGATCGTCCCAAAACTCAGTCGGATTAATTTGAGCCGTCTGTGTTCCTTTATACGCCGGGAGAGGGCGGTATCCCATAGCTGTGTAGCCTAGGTGCAGGGGGCCTTGCAGTCCCGCTATCCCCATAATTGCTGTCATCAGCTTTGCCAATTCCCGCCTAGTCATGCCGTTGTTTTCCGAGCTCACCTCGAAGTCGGCTAGGGCAGGAGAATTTTCGTAGATAGTCGCCGCGCGCTCGATTAAAGCCGACAAATCCCCGTGTCCAAACAGGTTCAGGCTTTGCAGCAGGCTGCCCGCGACGGCGAAGTAGTGCGCTGGGCTTTGGCGGATGTAATGTAAATCGGTGAGAAGTTCGATCGCAGACTTGTCATCTGGGTTAATCCCAAAAATTACGTAGTGCAGGTATGGAACTAAAAATCCCATCCAACCGCGCCTGACATCGGTAAAAAATGTTCCCCCCGCACCGTGCGGCATCTCGGTATAATCTGATGCTAGGCGATCGAGCAACCGCCTGCTGATTTCGTCTTCTTGGCGATCGGTTGTGGCGCTGTTGAAAAGATACTTTTGCATACAGCTTCGGAATGCTGCGTGGTTGCTGCTACCGTCTGGTTCGCGATCGGACAAAGACAGCAGGAAAAGGTTCCTACCGCCGACATCTTGGTTGGGGGAGAGATCCGGATCGAGTACAGAAGTACCCAGCCGCCATCCGCGCGCCTGAGGCGATGTGAGTGCTTCTTCGAGTGTTGCAAATTCTCCCATCACGACTTGTCCCGCGCAGCAAAAATTAGCCCCGAAAGCCAGCCGTTTTATTGGCAAATAGGTGGGTTCGTTGGCAATTAAACCTTCTATAAGACTGATTATCGGCAGGAACGTTTTGCTGAGGCTTTCTGTCGGATTTTCCAAAGTCCAAGTCTGAAACTCATGCAGTGCCGGGTTCATAAATGATGAGAAGACACCTTCTAAATTTAGGTTCGTCATAATTAAGATACTTTTTGCTAAAAGTTGCTAAACTTTAAAATCAATTGTCTTTGATTGATTAGTACGAGCGGCATCGATCGATAGTTAACTTAATATTTATGCCGTTTGCCCTTGGGTAAAACCGGAAGATTTCTCTAAACATTAAGAAACAGATATATAGTTATACCAATTTTACATCAAGTTAGATATAGCCTTTCTCAAAAAAGTGAGGTATGCCCGCTAGTCTTATGCCCTATGCCCCATGCTCTATGCCCCATGCCCATGAGTACCTCATATGAGAGCTTGAAAGGCTATAGAATAAAGATACTGTTGAGAGGTCATGAGTTATGGCACACTGATTCTGGCGATCGCAGAAAGTGCACAGAGCAAGCGAGCAACAACTAAAAAACAGTCGCACCGCTCAAGGGAGAAGTATTTCTGACACTTGTGGAATTGCATGAACGACTGAATCTTGTTCTGCAACAAATCACACCTGAATAAATTTGTTCGCTATCTTCTTACAATTTAATTTTTGAATCTTTATTCGAGGCAGCTTCATATTAAATTGCTATCAAACATCTCTTTCAAACTTGATAGATCGAAAATTTTTGTGCCTTTATAGTCAAAATATTTTCCTTCTCGATCGACTAAAACTGTTTTGATTTTAAGCTGCTTAGCCCCTTCGATATCGTCTTCGATTGAGTCACCAACCATTAACACTTGTGATGGTTCTATATTTAAATCATCTATAACAAATTTAAAAACTTTAGAGCTAGGTTTGCCAAAACCAATTTCTTCACTAATATAGATTTTGTTAATATATTCCTCTAATTTTAATGCCTTGATTTTGTCCCTTTGTCCGTCGGAAGGTCCATTTGTAAGAATAGCGGTATTAATTTCTTTTTTTCGTAAATCTTTTAGCGATGGAATAACATCATCAAATAATGTTATTCCGTGATTTGCCTCTTTCATATAAATATCATTTAGTGCTGAAGAAAACGCTAAACGATTTTCGCGTTCGCCTGGTATAACATCAGCATAGCGACGCAACCTATACTCGTCCCTAGAAATAATTCCCTTAACAAACTGTCGGAACAAGGTAGGCTCTATCAAGCTATAACTATTCCAAAATTGATTAACATCTATGCCAGATGATTCAAGAACTCGATTAACAAGACTGATTGCATTTTTTTTAGCTTTCTGATAATCACAAAGTGTATCATCTAGATCGAAAATGACATATTTTATTCTATGCAACTTCATGTAAAATTGGTATTTTTTATATCGATCTGTTTAAAGTCTAAAATCCCAAATAAAATGACGCCCGCGAAAGTTTCCTAGCAGTACAAAAGCACTTTATCGGAAACCCGCGGGCGTCAAAATCAAACAAACTTAAATCTTAGAACAGACCCAGCGTGAAAGATTTGTCGATCGGGAAAATAGCACCAATACCCAACCACAGAGTTACCGCAGTTCCAAAAAGGAAGACTGTAGTAGCAACAGGGCGGCGGAACGGATTTTGGAACTTGTTAACATTCTCGATGAACGGAATCAAAATCAAGCCAACTGGAACACCGGCCATGCAAGCAATACCCAACAATTTGTTAGGCAAAACGCGCAGGAGTTGGAACACAGGCCACAAATACCATTCCGGAAGAATTTCTAGCGGAGTAGCAAAAGGATTGGCAGGTTCGCCAATCATAGCCGGGTCTAGTACAGCCAAGCCGACGCACAGAGAAATCGTTCCCATGATCACAATTGGGAAAACGTAGAGCAAGTCATTGGGCCAAGCTGGTTCGCCGTAATAGTTGTGACCCATGCCCTTAGCGAGCTTAGCGCGTAGCTCTGGATCGCTCAAATCTGGTTTTTTGATAATAGACATAGTGAGAGTGTTCTCCTTTTAGTTTTGCCCGGGCCTGGCATTCCGCTGTATTCGTTAGTCCGAATCAGCGGGGCGATCGCACGAAGTATTGACCGTAATAAATATCTTGACATCCTCACCGCCGTAAAACGGACGGTGATTCCTAAACCTCACGATTTAGGTTTCTGCTTCATCGCAACTGCCTCCACCCTAGGCGCGAGTTTATGGCCTTACGTTCGCTCCACAGACTATCCCCGCAAGCCTTGCGGTTCTTGTGTGTCGAAATCCAAAAAAGGAGTTCTCATTTTTTTGGTTGATTCTAGGGGTGGACTGTCCATTGCCCTATCCTCTTTTCCCGGTCTACCGATTTGTCTGCGCCACCAGTTTTACTGGACTTCGCTCGTTAGGCTGTCTGAATCCATCGTCTCGGGTGGGTCAAGGACCACCTTAATTATACTGAAAGATTTGTAAAGCCGTCCTGGAAGGACGGGGTTTCAAACCCAATTTTCTGATGAGAGATGAATTCTGAATTTTCAACCCAAAATTCCGCAGGGGGGCAAAAAAATACCTCCCCCACAACTCAAAATTTACAATGGGCCAGAAATGCCTTGCTTGCGAATCATCAAGAAGTGAGCCAGCATGAAGACGATAATCAGCCAAGGCAACACAAAAGTGTGCAAGCTGTAGTAACGAGTCAAAGTGCCTTGACCGACGCTGACACCGCCGCGAAGCAGTTCTACCAGTGTAGAACCGACAAAGGGAATGGCTTCTGGTACGCCGGAAACGATTTTAACTGCCCAGTAACCGATTTGATCCCAAGGCAGAGAGTAGCCGGTCACGCCGAAAGAAACAGTGAGAACCGCCAAGATTACTCCTGTCACCCAGGTTAATTCGCGGGGCTTTTTGAAGCCGCCGGTCAGGTAAACCCGGAAGGTGTGCAAAATCATCATCAGTACCATCATGCTGGCAGACCAGCGGTGGATTGAGCGGATCAGCCAGCCGAAGTTGACTTCATTCATCAGATATTGCACTGAAGAAAAAGCTTCTGCTACCGTGGGACGGTAATAGAAAGTCATGGCGAAGCCGGTGGCAAACTGGATTAGAAAACAAACTAGAGTAATGCCGCCCAAGCAATAGAAGATGTTGACGTGGGGAGGTACATACTTTGTAGTGATGTCGTCTGCGATCGCCTGAATTTCCAGGCGTTCATCAAACCACTGGAAGGTTTTTGAGTCGGTGATTTGTTTAGAAAACATGGAGCCAGAATTCCTAAAAGAATATTGCTGTGGTTGAGGTTCATTCTCAGCAGCCACAAGGTTTTTTTGTCGCCCCGCGCCGAGCAGTTGGCTTTTACTAGCAAATGCCTGAGGCTATTTTTAAATTTGGAGCTCATGAAAGGAAATCTCTTGTGCGATCGCCCGCGAGCACTGGGAAACCAAGCTAGAGCTGAGCCCTACTCGCTGGCGTTGCGCGATCGAATTCCAGACTGTGATAAAAAATGTAACATAATTGCTGTACAAATTTCACGGAGCGATGCTTTTGCCTTCGTCTCAAATAGCATTTTCTGCCAGCTCAACATCCGCCCCAAGCTCGCATACAGCCAAGAACCCAGCCCAGGAGCAAAGTCCGAGTCCGCCAGAGGGTGGCTGGGAGGTAAAATTTAATATTCATGATAAAACTTCACTAAATTTGCGATTAAATGTTACAATTAACTAATTTTTTGTTCGCGGCTGGGCAATGATGAATCCTGAATGTCTCCGGGACAGTTGACTGCACAAAAGCTTAAAAGCTTACAAACTTAAAATACAGGAAATGCCATACTTGCCTATCTTTGAGACAAAAAAATCATGCAGAGACGAGTTTTCCAGACAGCAATTATCTTCTTCCTCCAAGTCGTCCTGGTTCTAGGCGCATGGGCTCTTCCGGCGGCGGCGCTAACTCCAGAACAGCAGTTGTTGAGCGAAGCTTGGCGAATTGTCAACCGCTCTTATGTGGACGAGAGCTTCAACTCGAAAAACTGGTGGTCGATTCGCGAAAAAGCCGTCAAGGAACCGCTCAACGACAGACAGCAGACTTACACGGCGATTCAAGGGATGCTGGCAAATCTTGACGACCCTTTTACTCGACTGCTCAAACCGGAACAGTACCGCAGTTTGCAGGTCAACACTTCGGGAGAATTGACGGGAGTTGGGCTACAAATTGCGATCGACCCCGAGACAAATACCCTAACAGTAGTGGCTCCTTTGGCGGGCTCGCCGGCGGATAAAGCCGGCATTCAACCGCTCGATCGCATTTTGAAAATTGACGGCACTCCTACCTCAGAATTGAGCCTGGACGAAGCAGCAACTCGAATGCGGGGCCGCATCGGCACTCCTGTTACTTTGACCTTGGGACGCGAAGGAAGGGAGGTTCCTGAAGACATTGAGCTGGTGCGCGATCGCATTGCTCTCAATCCGGTTTATGCCGAATTGCAGTCCGGGCCGGACAATTTACCGCTGGGCTACATTCGCCTGAGTCAATTCAGCGCTAACGCCACCGAAGAAGTCGCCCATGCGATCGATCGTTTGGAAAAACAAGGCGCCGCCTCCTACATTCTCGATTTGCGGAACAACCCGGGCGGGCTGTTGCAAGCGGGGATTGAAATTGCGCGCCTGTGGATCGATTCTGGGACGATCGTCTACACAGTCAACAGACAAGGCATTCTCGGCAGTTTTGAGGCTTCTGGACAAGCCTTAACTGGCGATCCGCTGATTGTTTTGGTGAACAAGGGAACGGCCAGTGCTAGCGAAATTTTGGCGGGTGCGCTGCAAGATAACGGCAGAGCTCAACTGGTGGGCGAAAAGACTTTCGGGAAAGGACTGATTCAGTCGCTGTTTGATTTGTCCGACGGTTCCGGGTTGGCTGTAACTGTTGCGAAGTACGAGACACCGAACCACACGGATATTAACAAATTGGGGATTTCGCCCGATCGCGCAGTGCCGCTAGAACCGATTGCGCGCGATCGAATTGGCACTGAAGACGAAAGAAAAAACCGCGATCGCAAAGACGGCGGTTGAAACCGCGCCCAGACAAACAATGTCCGCCTCTGCCGACGGAAGACAATAAAGTAATTTCAACCACCCTTTCTTCAACCCGCACTCCTGCGGGTTTTGTTTGTACAGGCGCGAATTCCATTCGCCCCCTCTTGTTTCTTGAACCCGCATTCCTGGGGTTTTGTTTGTATAGGCGCGAATTCCCTTCGTCCACTCTTCTGTCTGCGCGGTGCACATCCTACAACAATCTGGTTGAGTCGAGGGGGGATATTATTCCCCGCCCCTCTCAGTTAGAACCGGACGTGCGATTGTCGGGTAAGAGAGCATACGTCGCCGTATCTCCCTC
>NZ_JAEQCF010000049.1:66491-102608 GCF_020738625.1 Microcoleus sp. PH2017_09_SFU_O_A | reverse complement strand
AGATTGATTTTTCATGATTTACTGATTGTGTAACAACCAATATAAGTTTCTAGTATCTTATCCTGTTTCTAGTAAGGCAAAAGTAAACATAAGTTAAGAGTTGGGATTCAATCCAGTAAAGCAAAACTTTCCATTATATCATAAAATTATTTTGCAAGAGGTCTAATAAAAACTGTAAGTTATTTAATTTTCATTCCTTAGTACCCAAAATTTGTGGGAAAACCAGAAATATTCATAAAAACTGGGTTTCTGGCTCTCTGGTTGCGTAAATCCCACAGACTGAGCGAAAGTGTTGTAGTCTATAGTTCAGGACGAGTTAACAAGGTGGCTCGCAAAAATGCTGTCAATTGCCCTGGAGATTAAAAGGGATGGCCCGCAGAAGAGTTAGACAAACGTCAAGAGCGAATTTAAAACAAGAGATTTTACTCAATCGAATTACCAATCGCATCCGCAACTCTTTAGAACTGCAAGAGATTTTGACGACAACGGCGCGAGAAATCCGCAGCTTTTTAGGAAGCGATCGGGTAAAAGTTTATCGCTTTGATGCAGACGGTAGCGGCGAGGTGATTGCCGAGGCCATCAACGGCGAAAATGTGCCATCTCTGCTGGGTTTGCGCTTTCCTGCGGGGGACATTCCGCCTAGTGCGCGCGAAATGTTTGTCAAAGCGCGGCAGCGAGTGATTGTAGATGTGGGATTGCAGCATAAAATAATTAATCGCTTAGATTGTCCCGAAACCGGCCAAACTTTAGCGGTTGAAGATATTCGCTATTGTCCTGTAGACCCCTGTCACGCAGAATATCTGGAGGCTATGGGGGTGCGTTCTTCTCTGACGGTGCCGATCGTACATCAAAATCAACTTTGGGGGCTGCTGGCCTGTCACCACAGTCAACCCAAACGGTTTAGCGATCGAGAATTGAACATGGTACAGTTGCTTGTGGATCAGCTTTCAATTGCGATCGCCCAATCTTTTCTCCTCACTCAAGCCCGACAGCAAGCGCGCGACGAAGCCGTTGTCAACCAAATTAGCAGTTTGCTGCACTCTCCTCTGGAACTAAACGAAATTCGGCAAGCAGTTCTCGAACAAAGTGTCAAGCATTTGGACGGTTCGGGAGGACGCTTGTACATTGCCGCCGAATTTGGCGATCGGCCGGCTAAACTTTATACCTGCGGGCAGCAGCCTCCAGACACCAATCTCGAACTCACCGAGTTTTGGCAGCAGATCATGGGGTGGGCCAACCAAGACGAGCAACCAAAAACTGCCGACAGTACCAGCCAATTAGGCATTTATCAAAATCTATATTCCGAGCATTACAGTTCAATTGATACAAATATTTCTAATTTAATCGTCCCGCACTTGTACGCGATTTCCGATATTGCTCAAGAACCTCAAGTCAAATCTTTATCTGCAAATTTTCTCGAAGCTGACATTCGGTCATTTTTGGCAGTACCGCTGCAATACCGCCAACAGTGCATCGGCTGTCTCACCATTTTTCGCGCAGCCGTAGAAACCGAAATTTTGTGGGCTGGCCGTTGCAGTTCCGACGCCCGGAGCGATCGACCCCGACAGTCCTTTGCAGCTTGGAAAGAAATCAAAATCGGCGAAGCTCAAAAGTGGAGCAGCGAGGAACAGAAACTAGCAAAATCATTAGGAACTCACCTGTACATGGCTGCCATGCAGAGGCGCGTCGAGGCGATGATGCGACATCAAGCTTCTCACGACCCCTTAACAGGTTTAGCGAATAGATTACTGTTTAATGAAAGGCTATCTTTAGCTTTAGCTAACGCTCACCAGAATGCAGAAATGTTGGCGGTGATATTTCTAGACTTAGACAGATTTAAAAATGTTAACGATACTCTCGGCCACCCAGTGGGCGACCAGTTGCTGAAAGGTGTATCTCGGCGTTTGACTAACTGTTTGCGCCTCGGGGATTCCATCGCCCGTTGGGGCGGGGATGAATTTACTTTGCTGCTGTACAATATCAACAGCCCCGAGGACGCAACTAAGGTTTGCCAGCGAATAATCCAGAGTTTAAGCACTCCTTTTGATTTTGACGGTCGGGAACTTTATACTAAGGCTAGTTTGGGAATTGCTTTGGCTCCTTATGACGGAGAAGATGCAGAAACCTTACTGAAAAATGCTGATGCTGCGATGTACAAAGCTAAACAGAAAGGTCGGAACAATTATCATTTTTACACGCGGGCGATCGGCAATCAAGTCTCTGAAGAACTCAATTTAGAAAATCAGCTTTACAAAGCTTTGAAACAATCAGAGTTTGTGCTGCACTATCAACCGCAAATCAACTTAAATACTTGCCAAATAGTCGGCATGGAAGCTCTGATTCGCTGGGAGCATCCCGAACGCGGTTTGATTCCTCCCGATCGATTTATTCCCTTAGCTGAGGAAACAGGATTAATCTGCCAAATTGACGAATGGGTACTGCGGACAGCTTGCTTGCAAAATCGAGAGTGGCAGTTATTGGGATTGCCGCCAGTACGGGTAGCTGTGAATTTATCAGGTCGTCAGTTTCTACAAGCTAACACGGTAGAAACCATTGCTAAAATCTTGTCAGAAACCGAGTTAAATCCCGAGTATTTAGAAATAGAAATTACCGAGACAGTTGCCATGACAGATGTAAATTTTACGGTGTCGGTATTGCAGGAGTTGCAGCAAATGGGAATTCAAATTTCTCTGGACGATTTTGGCACAGGTTATTCTTCGCTGTGGTCTCTGAAAAACTTCCCACTGAATAATTTAAAAATAGATAAATCCTTCGTGGCAGATTTGCTCAACGGCAACAGCGGTGCTACGATTGTGAAAGTGGCGATCGCCCTGGGACAGGGCCTGAATTTACAGGTGATTGCTGAGGGAGTGGAAACAGCAGAACAGTTGGCATTTTTGCAATCGCTTCAATGCGATATGGGTCAGGGTTACTTCTTTAGCAAACCCATACCGGCGGCGGCCGCAACCCAATTGTATCTAGAAAATCAACTGAGTAAAATATGTAGTTTAGATTCACAATGAGAAATACTGCTATGGTGCGTGTAAAAAATAAAATTCCTCGCAAGTAACCCTAAATAAAGGTACGTTGTTGCGCTTGGGCGCTCTTTCATATATATAATCAGAGGGCTGAAGCCCAACAACGTACCTAAACGCTCTTTCATATATATAATCAGAGGGCCCAAGCCCAACAACCTACCTAACAGATTACTGCCAAACAAACACTTTGGCTTCGTATTCCGGCAAGTCAATCGTAATATTGTCATCGCCAGATTCCACATCATAATTGCCCGTCCATTCGTGCCACGTTCCGTTTGCTGGGAAGTGGGGAACGCTGTAACCCGCTAGATAATTTTCCGACAGATTCGCAACTACTACAACTCTCGAACCTTCATCGTTCCAGCGAGTGTAAGCAAACACTTTCGAGTCGGGATCTTCGTGGAAAAAGTCGATGTTTTCGGTGTAAAGTGCTTGGTTGTTTTTGCGGAGGTGAATCAAGCCTTTGTAGTATTCCCACAAACCTTTATTCATGTCATTTCCCAGCAGCGTCCAGTCAATTTTTGCTTGCTCGATCGTTTTGGCTTTGTATTCGCCAAATTCTTCGCCCATCCAAATCAGCGGTACGCCAACTGCTGTCATTAACAATACAGAACCCAACTTCGCCCGCTTGAATGCTGGTTCATCCAAAATCCCGCGATCGCCCAATTCTGAGAATACGCGATCGTGATCGTGATTGCTCAGATAATTCACTACATTGGTAGCACCCAAGAAGCCTTGCCGCTTGCAGTCGATCGCATCTTTGAGCCGTTCTAAATCAAAGGTATCGCCGCAGATATGTTCGACTATGCAGTGATAGAAACTGTCGTGCCAGCAGCCGTCCATCGGGCCGTCTATATTGGTGATGCTGGGAGTTTCGGGAATGTATTCGGCAACGGTGTAAAAGGGTTTTGGGCCAGCAGCATTTTTGGCTTCTTGAACTATCCAGTGCATGAAATCGTAGTTGGCAATTTGTCGGGCTGCGTCGAAACGAATGCCGTCGAGATGGTATTCTTGAATCCAATAGCGGACTGTATCGCCGATGAATTTGCGCGCCGGGTAAGTTCCTAAGTTTTCGTCGTAAAATTCGTAGTTGAATTCTGGGCCCCAATTGTTGTCTGGATCGCGGGGGGCGTGGTGGTACCAATAATCGTGATCGATTTGGGTGAGGGGGCTGGATGATTCGGAGTGGTTGTAAATCCCGTCGATGATGACGCGAATTCCGCGCCCGTGACACTCGTCTATCAGGTTTTTGAGTTGTTCGGTGGTGCCGTAGCTGGACTCCGCAGCGAAGAAGTAGCGCGGGTTGTAGCCCCAACTGTAGTCGCCTGGGTATTCTTTGAGGGGCATGAGTTCGATCGCGTTAACGCCGAGTTCGACTAGATAATCGAGTTTTTCGACGACGTGCTCGTACTTGCCGCGGGCGAGGGGATCGGCTTCGCCACCGGAAAAGTCGGCAACGTGCATTTCGTAGATTACTAATTCTCGATCGGCTGGTAGCGGTTTGTCATCGTGCTGCCACACGTAGGTATCCACGATGCGATCGCCATCTTTGATTCTGATCGCGCCGTTTTGAGTGGGATCGTCGATATCAGTCGCGCAGGGATCTACCACATCTACCCACTGATCTGCCTCCAGAAACCAGCTTTTGGACTGCACGCGAAATTTGTATTGATAAACGCCATCCTCCAACTCAACTCGCGTGCGGAAATAACCTTCTTCGTCCTTTGCCATCGGAATTTCTTCCCAATTAGAAAAAGACCCCATCAAGGCAGCTCCTTTGTTGTAGGGAGCAAATAACTGGAATTCAATTGGAGCGCTCATAATGCCTCTTTTTAAGATTTTTCAGTAGCAGTAGATAGTTTTAATCTCGCAAATTGAAGCGAACTCTGGCATCACTCTGCGGATATAATTTATGTAAGTGCTTAACTATTCCTAAAAGTATGAGTATCTGGCCGAGCCTACGCATTTTATGAAGTGACATCGCGCCATACCGACAGTGCGATCGGAATTTTATCAGAAGGAAGAAGGAAGAAGGAAGAAGAAGAAATAAGGAAGAAAACCAATGGTTTGAGCAATTAAGAACGTTCTAAACGTCCGGTGCGGTTGTTATATATAACTTTACCTTGCTCAAGTATAAGTATTAATAATCTGAGAAGTATTTGGCATCTATCTTAAGGTAGATTTACACAGAAAAAGATGATCTTCAATATCTGCACAAGGATAGATGCGGACTTAAATATAGCTTTTAAAACATCAGATTATTCGGCTGGCGATTCTGAGATTTAAGCCTATATCTTCGGCAGTAAAGTGCGCCGAATAATACCCTATACAAGCGCCAACAATTAGTCGGTCGGCGCGCAGTACGCATCCTAAAATTAATGCGTAAGGTGCGCGGGCGCACCCTACTTTTAACTTGCTTTTGCCTGCTGGTGAGGCTTTATCCAACCAAGCCAGAACGCAGGGCGAGAACGGCCGCCTGAGTGCGATCGTCAGCGCACAGCTTGTTCAGAATATTGCGGACATGAGTCTTGACTGTACCGACAGTAATGTACAGCTTTTCGGCGATAGCAGCATTGCTGTAACCCTGCACGATCAGTTCCAAAACTTCTAACTCCCGCTCGGTTAAAGGGTAAGTTTCAATGATGTGACTGAACTCGGGTTCGGCAGCCTTAATTGTGACTCTTTTGCCCTCAGGCTTCGGCTCTTCTGGAGCCGACTCCTTAGTGCGAGCTTGTTTCAGCACGATACGAGCGATCGCCGGATCGATCCAAGAGTTACCTTCATGGGTTACTTTTACTACGTCCAACAACTGGTCGAAGCTGATATCTTTCATGCAGTAAGAGTCAGCTCCGGCGGCAAAAGCTGCCAGAACTTCTTCTTCGTTGTCTTGAAAAGTCAGAATCAAAACTTTGGTATCGGGATCGGAGTCGGCTGCTATCGATTTTTTGAATTTTTGTGTCAGTTCAATGCCGTCAAAATCTGGCAAGCCAATGTCTACAATTGCCACGTCAGGTTTGGTAGACTGAAGCAGTTTCAATCCGTCTGTAGCGTTAGCTGCATCCCCGACAACTTCTATGGTGTCACGCTGTTGTAAAGCTGTGCGGATGCCGACTCTTGTCAGGTCGTGGTCTTCTATTAAAGCAACGCGAATTTTACTCATCTTTCTTCCAATAGTCCGCTAAACTTTTAAAATATCGTCAAGTGACTCAGCCAAACTGAGTAAATTTGAGAATGTGTCCTGATTTAGGGTTTGACAGCCCGCACATCTTTTTCCAGCATACTCATGCAGCCGCCAAGATTGCAAGTAAATTTTTAAATTATTTTGCGGCGCGGGGAAAGCGCGATCGGGACAGGTAAGCTCTCAATGTTTAAACAGTGTAACTGAATTATCCCATTGTCCGCCCCTTGATAGAGGTAAAGATATCACTACCGAGATAGATTTAAAGTATAAAAACTTTTGATGCACATTGGCCGTCAAAATTAATAAAGCTAGCAGCACGAGTCTTGAGCCGGTGTTAGGGCTCAAGTTGAATGCTTATTTATAAAACCAGTTATGACTCACTATCACGCCAATAACTCTTTTCGCTCGGACTTTTCCGACGCGGAAATACTATACAAGGTATCAGAAATAACAGCCCCCCAACACCTAGTTTGCGACGGCGAAACTCTGAACGATCGCCTGTGGTCGGCAATTCCTCATATAGTTTGGAAAGCAAATGCCAGCGGCTGGGCGACTTATTTAGGCGAGCGCTGGGAGGAGTACACGGGGGTACCAGTAGCAGCAGCATTGGGTTTCGGCTATCTGGCGCAGGTTCACCCAGAAGACTGCGCTCGTCTGTTGGCGCGATCGCGCCCGGATGCTGGGCCGCCCCAAAGTTACGAAATACAATTTCGTCTCCGGGCGCAAGAGGGCACTTACCGCTGGAACTTGGCCAGAGGATCGCCCGCCAACCCTGACAGTCATGATGTTTTGGAGTGGGTGGGAACTTACACAGATATGGAGGCGATCGCACAAACTCAAGGCTCGCTCGCAGCAGAAGCAGAAATTTGGCGCCGCCAAGCGTGTCCGGAAGTTAACTTCACAGGCAAAAATTTGGGCAAAATAGACGCAGGGAGTGATTTGCAGGCGATCGAGCGGTTTACAAATTTGTTGAGCCAGCGCAACGGTAACTTGTGCGAGTTGTTGCAAGCGATCGCAGACGCGACTGTGGAGGCGATCGCCGGAGCTGAATTTTGCCTGGTGGCGCTCCCGGAGTGCGATTCCAGCGGCCTCAAACTCAGCGCTGTCGGGGGCGCGGCCAACTTTTCTGCGGGCAGAACCCCGCAGATACAAGACAAGCTGCTGTTGAAAGCGTTTGCGACGGGAGAGTCTCAACTGTGGCGCTCTGAGTCTGGCCCAGGAGTGCCGGCGGCGGCCTGTGCTGCGGCGATCGAGTCGCGGGAAACCGGGCGTTTGGGCGTTTTGGCGATCGGTAACGTCCAAGACAGGACGGCTATTGACAGCGGATCTGTGCAACTGCTGGCGGTGATGGGAAGACAAGCTGCGATCGCAATTAACAGCGCGCGGGCGATCGAAAAATTAAAAAAGCAGGAACAACTTTTAGACTTGCAAAACGAGCTGCTAATTCGCCAACAGGAAGAACTGGAAAATCAGGGGCGGCGCATTCAACAGCAAAAATTGCAACTGCTAGAAGCAGCAAAGTTAAAATCGCAATTTTTGGCCACCATGTCCCACGAATTGCTAACTCCCATGAATGCGATTATCGGCTTTTCCCAATTGCTGCTGCGCCAGCACAAACAACTGCTGAGCGCGCAGCAAATAGATATGGTGGGGCGAATTTTAAATAACGGCAAAAACCTGCTAGTCCTGCTCGACGATATCCTCGACCTCTCCAAAATCGAGAGCGGTCGCACCGAATTAGAAATTGAAGAATTTGATTTAGCGCATTTAGTAATGGATGTGGCTCTGGAATTCGGAAATCAAGCTACCGAAAAGAATGTGGCAATGTCCGTCTGCGTGGGCTTGCAGGATCGGTGTATCGTTAATGACAAGTTGCGGCTGCGGCAAGTTTTGGTGAATCTGATTTCCAACGCGGTTAAATTCACTCATCAGGGCTGCATTTGCATTGAGGTAGGGGAATTAGAGGGCGATCGGCTAATTATCACCGTTCGGGATACAGGAATCGGCATTTCCGAAACAGATCTGCCCCACATTTTCGACAAATTCCATCAAGCCGACCAAAGCACAACCCGCCCATATCCAGGCACTGGTTTAGGACTAGCGATTAGTGCCTCGTTAGTCAAGATAATGAACAGCACAATTACGGTCGAAAGTCAACTAGAAAAAGGTTCGAGATTTGCGATCGAAATCCCGCGAAAAATTAACCCCAAAAAGTCAATTGCTGACTGCAAACATTTTTGATATTGATAGCAGAAGCAAGTTCGGCAACCGATTTTGGAACGGATGTAACGGATTTAACGAAGGTCATATCGAATATCGAATATCGAATTATCGAATCCGGTAGCATCGGAATTATTAGTAGCCGAAATGAGGAGACGGCAGTGCCGTTTCCCTACCGCTATTAATTGTGGGGAAACGGCACTGCCGTCTCCTCTGCAATTCCGGTGTAACCGGAATTGATATCAGTACGGTGTGCACCTTACCGCTTAGGAATGGAAAGGACTGAAGTCCTCACTACGAACCTGCAATCAATTTTATAGTGAGGGCTTTAGCAAAGTCCGATCTAAAGACTAGAAGTTTTCCCAACTTGAGCCTGAGTAGCAATTGGTTTAACATCGGTGTAGCCCATATTATTAGCTACATCGCGCAGCACCGAAATTTGCTGTTCAAACTCCAGACCTTCAATTTGATCTAACACGCCATTCACAGCCTCAGTTGCCTCATATCCTTCGGGGATATCGACAATTTTATCCCCCATATCAATAGCCCAAGCATACCAAACCAGCAACTGATTGTTAGCAGTTAAAGCTCCGTAAGCGCGAGAATAAGGCGTGTCGTCACCGTTGACAATACCTCGCATTATATTCAGTTGTTGGTCGTGGGAAAGGTTGTAAAAATCATTTAGCAACATGGGAGCTAACTCTGGTTCCGCAGCAGTGGGAGCGGCTGGTGTAATTGAGTCTCCCATTTTTTCATAAATAAAGTAGAGCAGTGCCAGTTTTTCATCTGTACCCAAACCGTTTATTTTATCAACCATGTTTTGAGTATCGTCTGAGAGAGCGTGAGTATTGGTCGCGGCGGGTGAGTTCATAAGTTAAAATTCCTTAAAAATGCTTCCAGAATATATAAATATCAACATTTGTAGGTACAAGTCACCATCCCCGAGAGGTAATGCGATTTTAGATTTTAGATTTTAGATTTTAGATTTTGAAATGACTTATTTCATAAGGGTTTTGAGCTTGCAGAGAGTTGTCTTGTTTTCGGAAACTGGTGTAATGCTGAGCCAACGTCTTAAAATAAATCATCCTTGAGATAGAAGCCAACAATACATCTGCGGGAAGATGAAAATAATAGGAATTTTAGCGACAATAATTATATTGAATTGTTAAATAAAAGTAACAAGGAGTCGGCTATGTCTGAAGTTAATCCTCAAGTGAATACAGAATTAGATAACACTCAAACATTTGATGCTCAACAGATAACTGAAAGCGTAGAAGCTGGAGAACAAAAGTTGCCTGAGGTTAATGTATCAGCCGACTACGAAGCTTCAAAAGAATTCAGCGTTAGCGATATCGATCGCACGAGTGCCGGCGCCGAAGCTGCCGCTGCTGCAACTGCGCCTAAATTTGAGATTCCCGCCCCTCAAGAAATTCCTATGCCGGCGGATGCACAGGGAAATCCCGATGATTTTTTAGCGATGGCTAAGGAAGTTAACCGCACAGGTGCACCGGGCAATGTTACGGACGATTTGGTGCAAAAGGCGATCGAAATGGGTACTCCCGGCAGTTAATTTAGAATCGAGACTTAAATTTAGCCCTCTAAGGTACGTAGTTGCGCTTCAGCGCTCTTTCCTGATATTAGCAAAGAGCGCTGAAGCGCAACTACGTACCTAATTTGTTTAAAATTGGTATTGCTAATGTATCAAGTCGATCGCACGACAAATCTTGCCGATCGCGCGATCGGGCAAAATTTCCACCACCAAATCCACGCCATCGCCCTCAAGCATCGACTGAATATATAACTCAGGATGCAGTGCTTTCCAGAAATATTCCACAAACCGATTAATTTCCGACTCTGACATTCCCGACTTCCCCGCAGCCATCATTTCCCGTTCCGCCTGATTGCGCCACACTTGAGAAAGGCGATAATCTCGGGGATACAAAACCATCAACCGATCTAATCGGTTCCACAGTGGCAAATAGTCGTGCAGCTTCGCATTCATATCGCGCGCAAACTGACAGTCGCCCTCTGTGGAAATCGGAAACGGCGCCGCCGCCAAAAACTCGTTCAATTTGCGATCGGCGACTGGATTTACGCCGACAAACCAACCTTCAAACAGTACAATATCCGCACCGGAAATAAGTTCTGATTGACTTCGATCGCCCGCACCTCCCCAGGCTGATTTTTCAAACCGGGGAATTTCTATTTTTTGACTGTCAAATGCTGCTAATTCCCCCGTGTGAGAAGCGCGCAACTGGTCTAAAACGGAGATTCCCAAGTCAATATCGTGAGTGCCGGGGGGGCCGCGCCAAATTAAACGCGGGTCAGCTTGTTGGAGATTTTGGCGATCGGCATAAGTCTTGTAAAGATCGTCTAAAGAAAGGCTGACTGTGGAATATCCCAATTTTCCCAGCATCAGCCTCAAAACTTGGCATAAAGTAGTTTTTCCCGTTCCTTGGACTCCTAAAATTCCTTGAATTAAAGTCCGGTTTAAACTTTGTTTTTCAGTCGATAATTGCATCGCCAGTGGCAGCCACAGATTCCACAAACTTTCTAGAAAAACACTTGACTTGACGGGGAAAGTATGCAGTCGATCGAGTACAGACAGGAATAAATCGGTTTTGTGGCGGACAACATCGGCTGCGTTGTCAGGAGTAATGTTAAAAGCGCGCGATCGCAGATCGTCGGCAAGTTCCCAACAGGCGAGGCGATCGAAATCGGGAGCGATCGGGCGATCGCCCGATCGCCAGCGGTGTAAAATTTCAACAGGCGTTAAAGTCGAGCCAACCATTGTAGATTTTAGGATTGGATAATGGGATGATATTATATCGAGTCGATTACCATAACAAAAATGGTTTGTAGTGCGGACTTCAGTCCGCTCTAACGCTGCGGACTTCAGTCCGCACTACGAACTAATTTTACTGTTTGTAGTGCGGACTTCAGTCCGCTTTCACGCTGCGGACTTCAGTCCGCACTACGAACTAATTTTACTGCGATTAATCGATCAGACACGATATGATTTAATAATAGATATCTTACAAAAGTCGTTTTAATCACATTTTGGAACGGGCAAGATGCCCATTCCACAGAAAAAAAAATTGTGGAACGGGCATCTTGCCCGTTCCTAGCTATTGTGCAAGAGGTCTAATTCAAAAATTCTGTATGAGTTGGGAGGCTGCGCGGACTGGAATTATTTTTTTAAACTTGTATCAAAACTTTCTAAGGGGAGGCTAGTTTTAGGCAAATAATATCTGCAAGCGACAAATATTTTACCATTTTTTAAGAGCCAAGTTTGAAAGCTTCTACAAATAAATTGTAAGTCACGCCAATTTTTAGAGCATTGAGCATTTCCACCCACAAAGCACCAGCCACCAGCCGCCTGCTGCTGTAAACCAGTCGGTTCGCCAACTCGGCGAACAACACCAACATCCCGGCTACGATAATATCCCAATTAGCGGCTTGTCCGGCGATCGTCGAAAGAGCAGTTCCCAAAAAATTGCCGAACAGCAGGCTAATTACCAGCAGCGAAATCCGCCGCCAAGGATTGCTAGCCCAGCGTGCAAATTGCTCGCCCAGAACATCAATCAATCTGTTAATTCGGGTATTCTGCATAAAAGTTAAAAGTTATGCGGATGAGTGAGTCGATTTTAGATTTTAGATTTTAGATTTTAGATTTACTTGCAGGATTGAATCTGCTGGGAGATTGAACAGGAGTCTCAAGTTTTTGGCTAGATCCTCAAGAGTATCGGGGCTTGTAGCTGTTTTTGAGCGGGGTTAAAAAATGCCGATCGCCAACAACCCCAAATCCTTACCGGATCAGTATCCGGCAATGTCAAGTCTCAAATTTAACATCTAAAATGGTATTGAGCGATCTGGAGCTTTATAGCCCCGAACCGTCAAGTAATTAAGTGTAGCTGTATCTTGTGGCACAGTAGCCCCGGATTCTACATTCAAGATTGGTAGGACTAATTGCAGGGGTGCAGTCTATCCTTTAAGCATAAAATTTATGAAACTTCAAAATTACCAGATATTAATTGGAATGGCGATCGTTCTATTTACAGGAATGTTTCTCGGACGTTTTGAAATCACCATCTCCAACGGTGCAAATCGATCGAGCGATTTGCCCTCAGCAGCCACCGCACTCCCCCCAACACCCCCGGTTTCGAGAGTCGCGACAGGTGCCGCAGACACCGCTAGCAAGCCCAAACCCGAGTTACCCCCAGAAGCAGAGGAAGAAAGCAATTCCTCAATCCCTGTCAATGGCAAAGCTGCCGGCAGTTTGCGAGTCAGCAACCGCAGCGAACACCCAGTGCGAGTGGCCTTGCTGTCGAAACGGCAAACCGAGAAATCCTACGGAAAACCGGCCCACTGGGATTTTGCGCCGGGGGAAGGTGGCGGTAAGGGACTGATGCTATCGCTGCCGGAGGGCAAGTTAAAAGTCAAACAGGGAGACATTCTGGTGGTTTTTGCTCAGGATGGTTCCCGCCGCTACTGGGGGCCTTACGTCGCCGGGGAGACAGCCTCGCCCGCTTGGAATCCCAAAGCCGAAGAATGGCAATTAACTTTGCAGCCGTAAAGGAAGAAGGAAGAAGGAAGAAGGAAGAAGGAAGAAGGAAGAGGGAAGAAGAAAGAAGGAAGAAGGAAGAGGGAAGAAGGAAAGAGGGAAGAGGGAAGAGGGAAGAGGGAAGAGGGAAGAGGGAAGAGGGAAGAAGACATACATGGCAAGCTGGATCGATCGATATGTGACATTTGATTAAGTGGATCTTACTGAGGTGGCCCGGATATTTTGGTTGAGAAACCGGGTTGCTAGGCTATTGTTGAGAACGGTATAAGATGTGAGTTGAAGGGGGTGCGATCGAATTCCCAGTTTCGATCGGGCGAATCTTTCGGTAGACTCTGTATTCGAGTTAAAATTTTAAATCTAAAATCGCAGGAAGTTTGGGTGAAGGAAGTTATTAAAAATTTGTCAGAATATTACAGGCATCGGCCGATGGTACCTTTGTTGCTATCGGTGTTGTGGCTGTGCGCGATCGCCTGGGTAGCTTTCTTGTGGAATTTAGGCAACATCGGCTTAGTTGACGAAACCGAACCGCTGTTTGCTGAAGCCGCCCGTCAAATGACGGTGACAGGGGATTGGATCACTCCTTATTTCAACAGCGAAACCAGGTTTGACAAGCCGCCGTTGATTTACTGGCTGATGGCGGTGGCTTACCACACTCTGGGCGTTAACGAGTGGGCTGTGCGCCTTCCGTCGGCTTTTTGTGCGATCGCCCTGACTTGCCTCGGATTCTACACTCTATCGAAAACAGAAGGAAGAAGGAAGAAGGAAGAAGGAAGAGTCAATGAGGAAGAAGGAAGAGTGAATGAGGAAGAAGCAAAATTCTCCCAATCTCCCAATCTCCCCCTCTTTCTTTCTACTCCTTGGATTGGTGCGGCATTAATAGCTTTAAATCCCCAAACTATTGCCTGGGGGCGGACTGGCGTTTCTGATATGCTATTAGTTGCCTGTATTTGTTCGTCACTTTTGGCATTTTTTCTCGGTTACACGCTAGAAGAACAGAGAGAAAAAGCAGAACTTTCCACCATTTCTGCTGGGCGATTTCCCAATAAATGGTATTTGACTTGTTACGTACTAATTGCCTTAGCAATTCTGGCTAAGGGGCCTGTGGGAATTGTCATCCCAGCGATGATTATTGGTAGCTTCGGGCTGTATTTGGGAAATTTTCGGCAACTTTGGCGCGAAATGCGTCCGCTGTCGGGAATCTTGATTATTTTGGCGATCGCCCTACCTTGGTTTATTCTCGTTACTTTAGCCAACGGTGAAACTTATATTGACAGTTTTTTCGGCTATCACAATTTCCAGCGTTTTACTGGAGTAGTCAACAAGCACTCGGCGCCTTGGTATTTTTACTTTTTTGTAGTGCTCGTCGGTTTTGCGCCTTGGTCAATTTATTTGCCGGTGGCGATCGCGCGTACCCGTTTTTGGCAGCGCAGTTACTGGCGCCGTCAAGCGCGATCGGCACAATTAAGTTTATTTGCCCTATTTTGGTTCGGCTGCATCTTTGGATTTTTCACAATCTCCGTGACAAAATTGCCCAGTTATGTATTGCCTTTACTGCCCGCCACAGCCATTTTGGTAACGCTGCTGTGGAGCGATATTATTGCAGGCAAGCAACCACAAAACAGACCGGGAAAGTTAGAGAAAAAACCAAATTCTTTACCGCGAGGACTGTTAGTTACATACATTGTTAATGTCGTATTTTTATTGATTCTAGCCGGAGCAACTTTCTACTGCTACCACTGGCTGGGAGATGACCCGGCAATGCCCAATTTTCCGCAAGCAATTCAGCAGTCGGGATTGCTGATGGTTGGCGGTGCAATTTGGATAACGGCGGCTGGGGCGATCGCACTTTTACTCTGGAAACGTCAACAACGCTGGATTTTGGTAGCTAACTTCATCGGATTAGTCGCATTTATCATCTTTGGTTTGACTCCCGCCTACAATTTGGTCGATCTCAACCGCCAGTTACCTCTGAGAGAGTTAGCGAAGGTTGTTGTCCAACAAAAACAGCCGGGAGAAGAGTTGATGATGATTGGTTTCTGGAAACCGAGTCTAGTTTTTTACACCCAAGATCCGGTGACTTTCTACCGACTTCCCAGGGGCGCGAAAGACTACATTGAGCAATCCAACAACAACACTTCTCCGATGATTCTCGTGCTGGGATATCCACACAAGTTTGTGGAATTCGGATTGCAGCCAAATCAATATCAACTATTGGACAGTCGCGGCGCCTACCAACTGGCAAGGGTTCCGAGAAAGGCGTTTTTGAATTAGTGTATTGTACTGCGGTTTGGGCGAGCCGACCTATTAGGAAGAGTTCATGGAATTCACTGGAAAATTTGAAACTCACCTTACCGTTGGCCTCAAGGACTTGGACAGAGTAGAGGCGCTTGAACAATGGGGCATTAATCATGGTCTAAAACTTCTCCATATAGTTCTAGACCGTGGGGTTACTGTATCTCAACTAATGTTGACCCGGCATGGGCAAGGTAGCCTGACAAACGAGTTAAAGACGGCATTTGATTCAAGCCAATCTCTAAATGCTGAAGGCTTCACGGTGACACGCATCAAAATTGAGGTGCCACAGTGGAACCAGAGTGTTCCGCAGTCTAATGCCGAAGCACTAAACCATCCATGCGATCGCTACTTTGAGCATCATATCAAACTGTTGCTTGAACCTTCTACTGATATTCTGCCTCTGATTGACCTGGCCGAAAGACATTCTGCTCATCTCTCTCGTAATCTCTTCCAGACTCGGAGTGACCAATATCACGAGCGATTTGTCACTCAGCGTTGTATCTCCGTTGGTCGTGTTGAAGCTCAACAACAACTTCACACTCTCTTAAAAGCGATCGCTACTTTGAGATATTTAGCGATCGATGTCGAAGCAGAATTTGTTGTCTATGATAGTAATCTTGACCTTGACGCAGGTTGGATTCAAGGGAAAGAATCACCAATTTTACACGGATAATTATCAAGCAGAATATAAAATCCGAGGATAGCACGAATAATAGGGAAAGAATCACCAATTTTACACGGATAATTATCAAGCAGAATATAAAATCGGAGGAGAGGATGTATAATAGGGAAAGAATCACCAATTTTACATTAATAACTATCAAGCATAATATAAAGGAGGATTAATGAAATACGATCCGAAGACATACATCATTGTTTCAGAACAAGGTCAGAAAATTGAACGACCAACAGTTTTCGAGCCTGCACTAATTCCCCAGAAGCATCTTCGGGGAGCATTTCGTCTGGGAGAGCCAATATTTGAAGATCCAGAAATTAGAACTCAATGGCTGAATATTCGTCGGCAAGTGATGGATTATCTGCTGCAAATTATTAGTTGTTCAATCTGGAAAGATCGCCTTGTCTTACGAGGTAGTTTATTACTGAAAGCATGGTTAGGAGATGTGGCGAGAGAACCCGGTGATATAGACTGGGTTTTTATACCTCACGATATTAGCGTCAATTCCCCTTTATCTAGAGAATTGTTCAATGGATTAATTCAGATAGTTTCAGCTCATCCTCATGTAGGTAATGCGATTATTGACGTGGACAAAATCTCCCTAACTGAGATTTGGACTTATGAACGTGCATCAGGTAGGCGCATTATTTTTCCTTGGAAAGCAGACGGCTTTCCTTCAGGAGATTTGCATATGGATGTGGTTTTTAATGAAGAACTATTGTGCGATCCAATTCAGGTCTATATCCCTTCCTCAATTGGTGAAAATAGGTTAGTGTGGGCAGCTTCTAAAGAACTGTCATTGGCATGGAAATTGCTTTGGTTAGAAACCGATACTTATCCACAAGGCAAAGATTTGTATGATGCAACACTCTTAGCGGAGCAAACTTCATTGTCTTTTGACATTCTTTATAAAGTTCTTCATTCAAGTGAAGATTGGAAGAATCAGGCGGCAGTGAAACCAAACTTTTCTTGGAAATCTGGATGGCCTTGGACAGAATCACCGTGTTCAGCATATCTAGATTGGGACAACTTTAAGCTAGAGTATCCTGGGGTTGAAGGGGAGGCAAAGGATTGGCAAGCTCGGCTTTCACGGGCCTTAGCACCGACATTTACCAACCTTGATGATTGAACCTTCGTAGTTATTAATAATGATAATTAGCCTGCCATTTGTTCGAGCTACCCTCAACCTGCCTGAAACAATGGATAATGGAGAGGACGCCATTTTAATTGTAAAAGTGTGGTAGCCATGACTGAGTTACTCGAACGTGCGATCGCCAAGTTGAAAACCTTGTCTGCAAGCGAGCAAGATGCCCTCGCTTCAATGATTCTGGAAGAACTTGAAGACGAGAGGCGCTGGGATCGAGCATTCTCCCGTTCCCCAGATGCTCTTGCTAAACTCGCAGCCACCGCAATGGCTGAGTATCATGCAGGTCAAACCCAAGAACTCGATCCAGAAACATTGTGAAGTCACGCACTACAACCGAGTTCCGCAGATTATTTGCTGATTTACCCGAACAAGTTCAACAGCAGACACGCTCGGCGTATCGCCAATTCAAGGAAAACCCAAGTCATCCAAGCCTGCGTTTCAAGAAGGTGCATCCAGACTTACCAATCTAGTCTGCCCGAATTAGCAAAAACTATCGAGCAGTTGGTCAGTTGGATGGAGACACTGCAATCTGGTTTTGGGTTGGTTCACACGCAGACTACGACAAGTTTCTGGGGCAGTTGTAGCAGTGTCTGCAGCCACCCAACATCATCTAGAAAAGCGTATTTAGACGAGTGGAAAATTATGATTCCAATCAATGAAGCTCAACAGCAATTGCAGCAGTTAATAGATTCGGTGAGTGAGTCGCATCAACCTATTGTGATTGCAGGACAGACTAGCAATGCAGTGTTATTATCTGAATCTGATTGGGCATCGGTACAGGAAACATTATATCTACTGTCAGTGCCAGGGATGCGGGAATCGATTCGGGAAGGAATGGCAACGCCGATCGAGGATTGCGCTAGGGAGTTGGAGTGGTGAATTGGAATCTGGTATATACCAAACAGGCACAGAAAGATGCCAAAAAGCTCGCTTCTAGCAATTTACGAGACAAAGCGCAAGAGTTACTAGACATCATTCAAACCAATCCGTTTCAGAATCCGCCACCCTACGAGAAATTGGTGGGAGATTTGGAAGGCGCATATTCAAGGCGAATCAACATTCAGCACCGTCTGGTGTACGAGGTGATTGAGTCAGAGAATACGGTAAAAATTTTGCGGATGTGGACGCATTATGAGTAATGTTTCTAACAAGTTAACTAATACCGAAGGAGTACGATCGCCATTTGGAGCGATGAACTACCACACTAGACGTGCCATAATCAGCGATATTATCTGGTATGCGATCGCCTAGACATATTATGGACGCACTAATCGGCAAAAGTTTACAGGGCGGAAAATATACCCTCGAACAAGAACTCGGGCGAGGCGGCTTTGGAATTACCTTCAGAGCAAATCACCGCTATTTAGGACAGCCCGTCGTTATTAAAACCCTCAACGAATCTCTGCGGCGCGATCCCAAATTTGCCGAGTTCGATCGCAAATTTCAAGACGAAGCAAGGCGGTTGGCTTCCTGCGTCCATCCGAATATAGTCCGCGTCAGCGACTTCTTCATTGAAGACGGACAGCCATACATGGTAATGGACTACATAGCCGGTCAGAATTTGGGCGATGTCGTCGGTTCAAACAATCCCCTCCCAGAAAATCTGGCAATTCTCTACATCACTCAAATTGGCGCTGCTTTGAAAGCAGTTCATCAAAAGGGTTTGCTGCATCGAGATATCAAACCGCAAAACATTCTGTTGCGCCAAGGTACTCAGGAAGTTGTGCTGATCGATTTTGGCATTGCCCGCGAGTTTACAGCAGGCGCAACTCAAAGTCACACTAATATGGTGTCCGACGGTTACGCACCGCCAGAACAGTATTTCGCCCAAGGAAAATATACGCCCGCTACCGATGTTTACGGGCTAGCGGCGACGCTTTACACTTTGCTCACAGCCAGGGTGCCCGTGGCTGCCATTTTGCGAACCAGCCAGCCGATGCCTTCACCCCGCGACTTGCGGCCTGACTTAAGTGTGACTGTGAGTCAAGCGGTGATGCGGGGGATGACGGTAGAGGCTCAAAATCGCCCTGCTAGCGTGGATGAGTGGCTGTCGCTGCTGCACGGGCAGGGTGCAGGGTCGGACACCGGGCCGACGCTGGCGGTGATGCCGGGACACGGGCCTCAGTCGCCGGCAAATCTGAGAACAGCGCCTGCTGTAGTGACGAATGGCTCCGGCAACCGCAAGGTTTGGTTGATTTTGGGGTTGGTGGCGATCGCACTTATATTCGGTGGTTTGGTCGGGATTGCGAGGATTTTCCTCAACGGACAATCTTCGGAACCGGCACCAATAGCGAAGGACGATCGCACTTCCACCCCCGCAGATCCAGACGCGCGCACCAGCCCCGCACCAATTCCCACTCCGACACCCGCACCAATTCCCCCTCGCCAAGAAACTCCGCCGCCTGCTGCTGAAACTCCCGCGCCAACTCCAACTCTCGCGCCAACTCCAACTCTCGCGCCAACTCCAGCACCAACTCCAACTCCAACTCCAACTCCTGAGGCTGGCCAACCCACACCAGCGGAAAAACTGGTTGACAAGCAATTGCCGCCCGATCGATCGCCCCCACCCAGCGAACAACCAGGAACCGGTTATCAGAAGACTCCCACTATCCCAGGGTTTGCCGTTGGTACGCCGGAAAGTCAGATTGTAAGTGCACTGGGAGATCCCACAGACTCTCAATCCCGCGGCTATTGGCCGAATACTCGCACCGCACTTTATGAATTGCTGCCGAACCGGGTGACTCTGGGCTATATTTACGATCGCAATTCCGAACAACTCGTGCAAACAGAGGGTTCTTTTGCCCAGTCGGTGGACGATTTGGTAGTCCGAACCGCGTTAAACGGCATGGTGGGCGGCGCAGATAAGGAGATTTTGCAAGGGTTCCGGGACGTGCAGCAGCGCCGCACCAATCGGTTTAATTTTCAGAAAGGTTCGTTGAAAGGGACGATCGAACGCAACAATCGCGATCGAATTTACATCGGCGTCTGGGACAAAACTTTGCATTAGAAATCTTCCACCGGTGTAGAGAAACCGGGTTTTTTAACGAAAATATTTGCCCAAAATGCTCATTCTCACAGTTGGCGATCGCAAGTGTCACAATACTTAAAGGTTTTTTAGGTACGTAGTTGCGCTTCAGCGCTCAAGCGCAACTACGTACCTTTTTGAATCTGTCTCGGTTAAAAAACCCGGTTTCTTGGTAGTGCGGCCTCTACTATTTGCCAAACAATCCCCAATCCCCAATCCAAAATCCCCAATCCTCAATTCAAAATCCAAAATCTTCAATCCAAAATCTAAAATCTAAAATCCAAAATCGATTGACGTTATACAAAATATTAGCTATGATTAGAGAACACGAGGGGCTGTAATGGTTTCGACAGGGTGGCGAAAGCTGCTCCGTGATGCAGGTCGAGAGGGAGTCTACTCTCGTTAATATCGGCTCAAAAAAAATAGTAAATGCGAACAACATCGTTCCTTTCGCTCGCAAAGCCGTAGCTGTAGCCTAAAAACTTCTCTAGCTTGGTTCAGAGTGTATGCCGCTTAACTCCGTTAAAGGCAGCATAACAACCCCCAACGGATGCCCTAGCTAAACGTTTCTAGTCGTCTAGCCGGGAAAGCAATCACTAGAAAATCCTCCCATTTAGGATAAAGATGGTTCCCGCCCCAAGGATCAGAGGGGATAAACCTGTGAACGATCGGAAGGTAAATACCCATTTTGGACGGCAGTTCGATTCTGCCCAGTTCCATAAAAAAGGTAGCGTAAAATCAATGGTTTAAGCCATTTGAAAGTTACTTTAAAGCATAAAAAGGGCAGAGAATTAATTCTCTGCCCTTTTTGTTTGGGCTATATCTCAAAGGAGTGATATCAAATCCGGTAGCATCGGAATTATTAGTAGCCAAAATCAGGAGACGGCAGTGCCGTGTCCCTACCGACAAATATTGTAGGGAGACGGCACTGCCCTGGACTCTATATCATTCTGGTGTAACCGGAATTGATATCATATCAATTTCATTAGTATCGCAATGATATAAACGGACGAGACGGCAGTGCCGTGTCCCTACAATTAATCATGGTAGGGACAGGGCACTGCCGTCTCCTCTTCATTCCTCAACCATAAGTTAGCAACCCATTAGTCAAGCTTGGGGATCAGATAACTATAATTTCACCTCATCCATCGGTTCTTGGGGCCTGTCCGGCGATATACTATTAGGCGGTAAAGCATTAAAAATCTTTACAAAGTCCCCGCTCTCTAAGCCTACTCCTACGAAGGACGGGTGAAAAATTATATGGCGATCGCTCAAAAGCTGGAAACATGAACCCAGGAATTGACTTACAAGGAAGTTTTGTAGAAGCCCTGACGAATTTGGGCTTACCGGCGGACATCGCCCACGTGCTTTGGCTACCACTGCCAATGGTGCTGATGGTTGTCGGTGCTGTATTCGGGGTACTGACTAGCGTCTGGCTAGAGCGGAAAATTTCCGCCGCCGCTCAACAGCGGATTGGCCCGGAATTTCTCGGCCCCCTGGGAGTCCTAGCACCCGTTGCCGATGGCATGAAGTTGGTATTCAAAGAAGACATTGTACCGGCAAAAGCTGACGCGCTGCTGTTCACGCTCGGCCCGGTAATTGTCGTGATTCCAGTGTTTCTGTCCTACTTGATCGTACCCTTCGGAGAGCATATGCTCATCGCCGATATGGGGACAGCGATATTTCTCTGGATTGCTCTTTCTAGCATTCAGCCGATCGGCTTGCTGATGTCGGGCTATGCTTCTAACAACAAATACGCTCTCCTCGGCGGACTCAGAGCCGCTGCTCAATCCCTCAGCTACGAAATTCCCCTAGCTTTGGCAGTATTGGCAGTTGTGATGATGTCCAACAGCTTAAGTACGATCGACATCGTACACCAACAAGCCGGCTACGGCATCATCGGCTGGAACGTCTGGCGACAACCCGCAGGTTTCCTGATTTTCTGGATTGCAGCACTAGCCGAATGCGAACGTTTACCCTTTGACTTACCCGAAGCAGAAGAAGAATTGGTAGCAGGATATCAGACTGAGTATACAGGCATGAAATTTGCCTTATACTACATCGCTTCCTACGTTAACCTCGTCCTTTCTTGCCTGCTAGTAGCCGTTTTGTACCTCGGTGGTTGGGAATGCCCGATTCCCGTCGGAGTTATCACAAATGCCCTGGGATTGAGCGAAACAACTCCTTGGTTACAGGTAATTACCGGCACGCTGGGCATTACAATGACCTTGTTGAAAGCCTACTTTTTCCTGTTCTTGGCAGTTCTGCTCCGTTGGACTCTGCCACGAGTTCGGATTGACCAATTGCTAGATTTGGGATGGAAGTTTTTGCTTCCGGTTGCTCTAGTTAACTTGCTATTGACCGCAGCTTTGAAACTTGCCTTTCCCTTTGCTTTTGGCGGTTAATTCATAATAGGTAAAGGGAGCTGTAGGGAAACGGCACTGCCGTCTCCTGATTGCCGGATATAACTGTAGGGAAACGGCACTGCCGTCTCCTGATTGCCGGATATAACTGTAGGGAAACGGCACTGCCGTCTCCTGATTGCCGGATAAAAATACCTGTTAACTCTCATTACCTATTATGAATTAGCAATTACCAAAAACTCAAGTACAGAGAGAGAAAACGATGCTAAAATTCCTCAATCAAGTAGGCGAATACGCCAAAGAGACTGTTCAAGCTGCTAAGTATATCGGCCAAGGACTAGCAGTGACCTTCGATCACATGAGACGCCGACCAGTTACAGTGCAGTATCCTTACGAGAAACTAATTCCTTCCGAACGTTTTCGGGGCAGAATTCACTTTGAATTTGACAAGTGCATCTCCTGCGAAGTCTGCGTTCGGGTATGTCCAATCAACTTACCTGTTGTAGATTGGGAATTTAACAAAGAAACTAAGAAGAAGCAACTCAAGCACTACAGTATCGATTTCGGGGTGTGTATCTTCTGCGGTAACTGTGTAGAATATTGTCCGACTAATTGTTTGTCGATGACAGAAGAATACGAGTTAGCCGCCTACGAACGTCATGAATTGAATTATGACAACGTGGCCCTCGGACGTTTACCATACAAGGTTTCAGACGATCCGATGGTGACACCGTTGCGCGAATTCGCTTATTTGCCGAAAGGTGTGATGGATCCTCATGAAGTTTCCTACACCGATCGCCGTGCAGGCCTCCGCCCAGAGGAAATTCAGGAAAGTAAGTAATGGGAATGGGGAATGGGGAATCGGTAATTGGGAATGGGGAATGGGGAATGGGGAATCGGTAATAAGTTATTGGAACTAACAAACAACAAATTACCAACTACCAACTACCAATTACCAATTGCCAATTACCAATTGCCAATTACCAATTCTCAATTACCAATGCCCAATTACCGATGGCCAATGCCCAATTAACAAAGGATTAAATATTGTGAATCTAGCCGAAGGGGTTCAAATTGTTTCATTTGGCATACTCGCCGTAATGATGATTGGAGGAGCATTAGGAGTAGTCCTGTTCTCCAACATCGTTTACTCAGCATTTCTGCTGTGTGGCGTATTTACCAGCATTGCCGGCTTGTACCTATTGTTGAATGCTGACTTTGTAGCAGCAGCCCAAATCTTAATTTATGTTGGCGCTGTTAACGTCTTAATTTTGTTTGCCATCATGTTGGTAAACAAACGAGAAGAGTTCCGCACAATTCCTAACGCTTGGGTGCGTCAAGTCGCAACCGCAGTCGTTTGTGCTGGTTTGTTTGCACTTTTGGGCACGATGGTAGTGTCTACTCCTTGGGCAATTGTGACAACGACGGGAGCACCCGCCGAAAGTTCGATCGTGACGATCGCCAAACACTTCTTCACCGACTATTTGCTACCTTTCGAGTTAGCATCGGTATTTTTGTTGATGGCAATGGTAGGAGCAATTGTGTTGGCGCGCCGCGATTTCTTTGCGGATGAACTGTCCGTGAAGCAATCAGATACACCAGCTTTTAGTTTGCCTGAACGCCCCCGCGAATTAGTTTCAGCCGGTGATGTTTCTTCACCGGAAACAAAGTAATTGTAGGGTGTGCACTGCGTACCTATCTGTTCGTCAGGCGAGAAACCTGGTTTCTGTTCGCAGCCTCTGTATCTGCCTGTTTTGTAGTAATTTAGACTGAGAGCAACTCCCAAAAATTATGCAACTGCAACTCCAGTATTTCCTGTTATTAGCTGCTGCACTTTTCTGCATTGGCATTTACGGTTTAATTACCAGCCGAAACGCCGTGCGGGTATTAATGTCGATCGAGTTGATGCTGAATGCAGTCAATCTCAATCTGATGGGTTTTTCTAACTATCTTGACCCCGTACAGATTAAAGGTCAAGTATTTACTGTTTTTGTAGTAACCGTTGCGGCTGCTGAGGCTGCTGTTGGTTTGGCGATCGTCTTGGCGATTTACCGCAACCGCAATACCGTAGACATGGAAGAGTTTAATCTGCTGAAATGGTAATCAGCGGTCATTAAGCTGTCAGAATTAAGGTGGAGGGTTGACCAAATTGGGGAATTTCGGTGTTTTAGCTCAAATATCCCCAACCCTCAACCCAATAAATTAGAAGCAAAAGACCATCAAGGGCGATCGGCTAATAGAGATAAGCTTGAAATGTTTTCAGATGTCGCAAAACTATAAAATGTCTGAAAAGTATCGTGTAATACCACTTCAAACAACTTCAAACCAAAGCTCCCAGAGCAGTTGGTAAAAATCCTAATTACTGCCAATTCTCAATAAAGTCGCTGTAGAATACAGCAATACAGATAATTTTTCTCACCAATACTTCGGACGGGTGCATCTGGCGCAAGGCAAATATGTTTGTAGGGGCGAAGCATGACCGAAATCAATATGAGATGATAACTAATAACTTATATGCGGTCATGCTTCGCCCTCTTGAAAAGTGAGATGCACTCCTTCGGACAGTATTCGATCGCCAAGAAGAGCATCAAAGTTTCAAGGGGAGTCGGTAATCGAGTTGCCAACGGAAAATCAAGGGTTTCAGACTACAACTAAAAACTGTCCGGACTATTGCTCATAATTGTAGCTTATTTTAAATATCGCGATCCCGAAAGGGTGCAGTAGCGATCTGAATTTTGGAAACTTTGCTACTTGTAAGGAGTTTTTGTGTTACTTAAGTTCGGGTATCTTAAAAATTAGCAATTCCCGATTGTAACCTACCGAATTCATTGGGACTATCGTACCATTTTTTTAACTTATATTGAGTCATATCGGACAATCTATAGCAGTGGAAAGTGGACAGTTGACAGTTGACAGTTGCAGAACCCGAATCAAATCATTGATGCAGTACGGGTATCGGCTCTATTCATGAAGTTATTTATGCCCTCACCGATGTGGCGGTTGCTATAGTATGAGAAAAATTCAAAAACATACTGGTAAAGCCTTTGTAACTGCTGCGAGCGCAGCCTTATCAATTCTGGCGGCTACCATGATTCTCGATCGCTCCGAAACTCAGCGATTTCAGGAACAACAACAGGCAGATACTCTCAATCAACTGAGTACCGTGCGAGCCCGTTTGGAAGGGGCAATTAACACCAGACTTCTTCTCGTAGAAGCTTTAGTCACTCATGCTTCAACCCGTCCCGAACTCACCCAAGATGAATTTACAGCTATTGCTTCTCCTCTGTTGGAGAGGTATCGAGGGATTCGGAGTACGAACCTAGCCAAAAAATCGGCGATTAGTCATATTTATCCGGTTGTAGGCAACGAAAAAGCTTTCGGGTTGAACTTAGCAGCAACGCCGACCCAAAAAGAAGCTGTCGATCGAACTATTGCCTCAAAAAAATCGGTTGTTGCCGGCCCGGTTAAACTCGTACAAGGCGGTACTGCATTTATTAACCGATCGCCTATTTTTGTCAAATCAATAGAGGGAAAATCTGAATATTGGGGACTCGCGAGTATTTTGGTCAATCCCGAAACTATCTATGAAGAAGCCGGATTGTTACAAGAATCATCTAACTTAAAATATGTACTGCGTGGCAAAGATGGATTGGGGGAAAAAGGTGAGGTTTTTTTCGGCAATGGGGCAATTTTTCAGGAAAAACCCGTTTTTCTTTCCGTCACGTTACCGAACGGTTCTTGGCAGTTGGCCGCCGTTCCTAAAACTGGATGGTATGACCATTCACCAGTTACTATTTGGTTGAGGGGAGGAGGTATGACGATCGCACTTGTGGGAAGCATCGGTGTCTTCATTTTAGCTAGCGAACCGGCACGGTTGCAATTGGCGATCGATCGCGCCACCGCCGCATTGCGCCAAAATGAAGAAACACTCAAACAGAAGAATGCCGAGATGAAAGCCTTGAATTCAGCGTTATCTGAAAGCGAAGGTCGCCTATCGCAATTCCTCGATGCCATGCCCATTGGTGTTTTTGTCACCGACAGTCACGGAAATCCCTACTACACCAATCAAACTGGACAGCATCTTCTCGGTCAAGGTGTGGTAGCATCCGTTGCCGAACAAATTCAGATTCAATACAAAATTTACCAAGCTGGTAGCGATCGCATTTATCCTCAAGAATCAGATCCCCTGTTAAATGCGTTGCAAGGAAAAAGCGTGCGTCGCGAGGATATGGAAATTCATCATCCAGACAAAATTATTCCCATTGAAAGCGCAGGAACGCCGATTTACGATGCGGATGGAAACCTAAGTTATGCGATCGCAGCTTTCCAGGATATCACCGAACGCAAACAAGCTGAAAAATTGCGCGAAGATTACAATCGAACATTAGAGGAACAAGTTGCCGAACGCACAGCCGAACTATCCCAAACCTTAACCGAACTCCAACTAACTCAAGATGAATTAGTGCAATCGGAAAAAATGGCAGCATTAGGTCAACTCGTAGCAGGAGTTGCTCACGAAATTAACACCCCGTTAGGAGCAATTCGCTCTTCTGTTAGTTATATTACCGACTTTCTCAACGAAAACCTCAGCCAATTTCCCACATTATTTCGCGAACTTACCCCAGAACGAGAAACACAATTTTTGGAATTGTTGCAACGATCCATTACCAACACCACGATCGTATCCGGTCGCGAACGCCGACAACTCAGAAAAACAATTACTAGCCAACTCGCAGCCCAAAACATTGAGAAATCTGAAGGATTAGCCAATATCCTCCTCGACTTAGGAGTTCACGATCGCCTCGAACCTTTATTCTCACTTCTACGACAAAGCGACAGCGACCAATTTCTCAAAACTGTACGGGCCTTTGTGCGCTTGCAGGCCAGCACCCGAGATATTAACATCGCCAGCGATCGTGCCGCCAAAGCCGTGTTTGCCCTAAAAACCTACGCCCGACACGACTCTAGCGGTGAAACAATCGAAGCCAACATCCTCGACGGCATAGATGCAGTTTTGACCCTCTATCAAAGTCAGATCAGACAGGGTATAGAATTAACTAAAAACTACGAACATATCCCACCCATTCAGTGTTATTTTGACGAACTCAACCAAGTGTGGACGAATTTGATTCATAACGCCCTACAAGCGATGAATAACAAAGGATCTCTCACCGTTAACGCAATTCACAATCACGAAAATATCCAAATTAGCATTGCCGACAGTGGCACGGGGATTCCCCCAGAAATCCACTCGAAAATATTCCAACCTTTCTTTACCACTAAACCTCCAGGCGAAGGAAGCGGATTAGGACTGGATATCGTTCGCAAAATCGTTGCAAAACATCGGGGACAGATTACTTTTGAATCTCGTCCAGGTCAAACCACATTTACAGTTATCCTACCAATAGAGCGTTAAAAAAAAAATGAGTAAACCTATTGTGATTTGTATTGATGACGAGCAAATTGTTCTGGATAGCCTCATCCGAGAAATATCAGAATCTTTAGACAATGAATGCGATATTGAAACAGCACTGGGAGGTGCGGAAGCATTAGAGTTGGTGGATGAGTTAATCAAAGATGGTAGTGAAATTGCGCTGGTGATTTCTGACTATATCATGCCAGATATCAAAGGAGATGAAGTCCTACGATACGTTCACGAAAAACTCCCACAAACTCTAAAAATTATGTTGACAGGCGAGGCAACAGTTGAAGGAATCGTGAATGCGATTAACTCCGCAAAACTCTATCGATATATTTCCAAACCTTGGCACAAAGTCGATTTAAAATTAACAGTTAAAGAAGCAATTAAAAGTTACGTGCAGGAAAGAAAGCTAGCCGAACAGAATAAACGATTAATAGAAAATGAACAGCGATTGAGACATTTTTTAGAAGCTATGCCAATTGGTGTATCGGTTCATAACGCTCTGGGACAACTAACCTACGCCAATCAAAAATCTAAGGAATTGTTTGAAATCGCAGAAGGGACAATCTCGAATATCGAAAATTTACCCCATATTTATGCTTTGTATCAAAGCGAGCGCCAAGATTTGTGCCGATCGCCAGACTTGCCGATCGCGCGTTCTTTGTCAGGAGAAATAGTGCGAACTGACGATCTAGAAATTCATCAAGAAAAACGGATCGTTCCTTTAGAGATTTCTTCGACACCAATTCGCGATGAAACTGGAAAAATTTGTTATGCGATTGCCACTTTTTCCGATATTACAGAAAGGAAACAAGCCGAAAAACTTAGAGAGAATTACAATCGTAATTTAGAATCTCAAGTTTCCGAAAGAACGCAACAGCTACAGCAAAAAAACGAAGAACTTGCCAATACTTTAAAACAGCTAGAATCAGCTCAGCAGGAATTGATTCATTCTGAAAAAATGGCAGCATTAGGTCAACTGATTGCGGGAGTTGCCCACGAAATCAATACACCTTTGGGTGCGATTCAATCCTCTGTTAAATATATTGGCGATTACTTCTCGGAAAATTTGGCTGCATTACCGACATGGTTTCGACAGTTGACACCCGAAAAAGAATTACAATTTAAGGAATTATTAGCGCGATCGCTGCTAAATCCTGCATTGATTTCTGGAAGGGAAAGACGACAACTGAGAAAAGCAATCGTCGCCCAACTAGAAACCCAAAATCTCAGTAATGCTGATACTCTTGCCAATTTGCTTCTCGATCTTAAAATCTACGAAAATATAGAACCTCTGTTCAATTTATTTCAAGAGCCCAGCAGCGAAATATTTCTCAAAGCAGTCCGCTCTTTTGTGCGATTGCAAGAAAGCACTAGAGATATCAATACTGCCTCTGAAAGAGCTGCAAAAGTTGTATTTGCACTCAAAACCTATGCCAGACAAAATCTCAACGAGCAAAAAATTAAAGTCAATATTATCGAAGGATTAGAAGCAGTTCTGACACTTTATCAAAATCCAATCAAACATGGAGTAGAATTAATCAAAAACTATGAAGATTTGCCTCAGATCGAATGCTATTTCGATGAACTCAATCAAGTTTGGACAAACTTAATTCACAATGCTTTGCAAGCGATGAATTATCGGGGAATACTCAGAGTTGATGCCGCTCGATTGAATGGTAACATTGAAGTCAGTATTACCGATAGCGGTAATGGCATACCAGAAGAGATTCAAGATAAAATCTTTCAGCCATTTTTTACCACTAAGCCTCCAGGAGAGGGCAGCGGTTTAGGGCTGGACATCGTGAAAAAAATTATTGAAAAACATGGAGGGACAATTCATTTTCGATCGCTGCCTGGAAAAACTACTTTTATTGTGGCATTGCCAGCAGATATTTAGAGTAATTTGATGTTAAATTGTTTGTAATTTCAGCAGAAAAAATAATTATGCCTAAGCTTGCAATTCTGTGTGTTGATGATGAAGTTGTTATTTTAAACAGCGTACTGCGACAAATTCAAGAAGAATTTGATGACCAATATGTATATGAAACTGCCGAAAATGCAGAAGAAGCACTAGAAGTTTTAGACGAACTTTATGAAGAAGGAACTCAAGTCGTAATTATTGTTTCTGATTGGTTAATGCCGGGAATGAAAGGCGATGAATTGCTCGTTGAAGTCCAGAAAAGGTTTCCAGGAACGGTGAAAATTTTATTAACCGGACAGGCAGATGATGCAGCGATCGAACGAGCCCAAAAAGAAGCAGATCTTCATCATCTTATTCCCAAACCTTGGACAAAGCAAGAACTGATTAACTCCATCAAGTCGGGAATTGAAAAATTATAAATTAATCCCACCTTAGAGGAATATGAAAAAACCAGTCATTCTGTGTGTCGATGATGAGCAAATGATTCTTGATAGCCTCAGAAAAGAACTATCAGAAACCCTGGAAAATCAATATCAAATAGAAACAGCGCATGACGGGCATGAAGCGCTGCAAATGGTTGATGATTTATTAGAAGATGGTCATCAAATTGCTGTCGTGATTGCCGACTACATGATGCCCAGAATGAAAGGAGATGAAGTCTTAAAAGAAATCCACAACAAATCTCCTTCAACAATTACGATCATGCTGACGGGGCAAGCGAGTATCGAGGGAGTCACCAATGCCATTAATACGGCAAAACTCTATCGGTACATAGCTAAGCCCTGGCAAGCTGAAGATTTATTTTTGACGATAACAGAGGCTACAAAAAGTTATATGCAAGCAAAAAATATAATTAAACAAAATATAGAATTAATTAAAATAAACCAAAATTTAATTTCTTTAAACACAGCTTGTTCTCGCTTCGTACCGGATGAGTTTCTAAAATTGTTGAACAAAGAAAATCTTGTCGATATTGAACTTGGTGATTCTGTGAAAAAAGAGATGTCAGTTATGTTTTCTGATATTCGATCGTTTACAAGTCTTTCAGAAACCATGCCTTTAGAAGATATTTTTAAATTTATTAACAGCTATTTTTCTATAATGGAACCCGCTATTATTGAGAATAATGGGTTAATTGACAAATATATTGGCGATGCGATTATGGCATTATTTGGTAGTGTTTATCATGCGGATTATGCCGTTAAGGCGGGAATCTCTATGCTCAAAAAACTTGCCGAATACAATCTAACCCGAAAAGCACGCGATCGCCCTCCCATTAAAATTGGCATCGGCATCAATACAGGAATGTTAATGCTTGGAACTGTCGGCGGAAAATTTCGTATGGACGGGACAACAATCGGCGATGCTGTCAATATAGCCTCCCGACTAGAAACTTTAACTAAGCTGTATGGCGTGCCTTTGTTGATTAGCGATTGCACATTTTTAGGGTTAAAAGATGCTAATCAATATTGCATTCGTTTAGTCGATCTTGTACAAGTTAAAGGCAAATCTAAAGTGGTATCCGTCTTTGAAGTCTTGGATGCAGATCCGCCGGAAATTCAAGAGCAAAAACTCGCTACTAAAACCGAGTTTGAGCAAGGGTTAGTATTTTACACAACAGAAGAATGGGAAGCTGCTTCCCGATGTTTTGAAAAATGCTTGCAGCATAATCCACAAGATACTGTAGCACAATTACACTGGAATCGATGCCAAAATAAATACTCGAATTAAAGGGCGATGAATGCTGGAAATAGTCGGATTATTGGTTATTTGAGAAGATATACCAATAACCAATAATCAATGATATCGTGTCCGATCCATTAACCGCAATTAGATTCGATCGCGCGTGGCCACGAAAGTCCGCAAAATGGAGCGGACTTGCGTGGGTACTACCAACTGTTTTTGTTATGGTAATTGACCGGAAATGATATGACTAATCACTAATGACTTCTAGTAATTTCTAGAGTGATTTTGCCTCCAAAATCAGGAATCGGGGCGGCAGGTTTTGAAAGTTGTAACTTAACTTTATCAACCAACGGTAGTTGTAAAAGCGCTTGGGCGATCGTATCTGCTAACCGTTCGATCAATAAAAACTTGGAGTTTTTGACTAACTCTTGAATGAGAGTAATGGCGCTGCGGTAATCGAGAGTATGTTCAATATCATCACTTTTTCCAGCTTTCGACAAATCTAGCCAGAGAGTGACATCCACTTCAAACCACTGCCCCAAAACCTGCTCTTCCGGTAGGTAGCCCGTGTAGCCGTAGCAGCGAATTCCTGTAAGTTGAATACAATCCATTGTGAAATAAACTAAAAGTAAGTTGCCTATACCAAATTGTATTAAACCAGATAAAGTTATCCTGGGTGCATTTCAATTTGGAAAGGGCGAAGATATTTGCAAAAATGAGATGCACCCGTTCTCCTTCTCTTGTATCTCTTTCTTTCTCCCCTCTGCGCCCTCTGCGCCCTCTGTGGTTAAATAACTCTTATTCTATCTTAAATTTTACAACTGCCCTCCCTTCTCCAAATTATCCAGAAAATCCTCAGCAACTTCACACCATTTCTGCCTAATTTCTGCATCTTCGGGCTTGTCTGTCAATGTACGACCTTGTAATTCGGGATATTTATTGTAAAATAATTCATCTACTTTTTGATAGAATATATCTGGGTCAATGTTGAGATTTTTGCGACGCTTTCCAATTTTTTCTTGCCTAGCTATTTCTGCATCTAAAGACGTATTTGTGGGAAATTGTGGAAGTTCCGGAAACTTGGGTAATTCAGGCAGTTTGGGTAGGGTAAAACCAGATTTGACGGCACCAAAAGCTAACACTCCCGGCAATAAAACCACGCTTAAACTAGCGACAGTTTTCCAAGGAATTAATTTTAAAATATTGGTGTTTTTAACAATTTGAGGGTTTTGGTTGACAGGAGTATGATTGCTGGTAGGAGTTTGAGTGGTGTTTTTGAAGGGGCGGCCGACAAAGTTCATTGTGACCATTTGGGAGATGATGCTGCCAATTTGGGATAATTTTGGGTCTTTGAGTGCTTCACGGACTTCTTTTGCAGATTGGTAGCGATCGCCCGATCGATCTGCTAACATCCGATCCAATACCATCCCTAAGTTTTGACTGACACTGACGCGATCCCGCCAATCCCAAGTTTTTTGATTAACATCGTACAATTTCTGAGGCTTTTTCCCTGTCAGCAAGACTAAAGCGGTGACAGCCAAAGCATACAAATCGCTAGCCGGAGACACTTTACCCTGTCGCATTTGTTCGATCGGCGAATATCCCTGTTTGCCGATCGCCGTATCCGATTGTCCCTTAGACTGAAATAGAGCACTCGCTGCGATTTGTTTGACAGAACCAAAATCAATTAAAAACGGTAGTTTGTCAGCATCATGCTGAATAATATTGTCCGGCGAGATATCGCGGTGAATTAAATTTTTCGAGTGGATGTATTCTAAAACTGGTAAAAGCTGAAATAGTATTTGAGTAACTTCGGCTTCGCTAAAATTTTTACCTTGTTGCTGGCGCGATATCAGTATTTCTTCGTAGGTTTGACCTTTGATATAATCTTGCACTAAAAATAAAGATGGATTCCCACCGATATCGGTTCGTAGAAGTTCTCGGAAACGCGGGATTTGGGGGTGTTGAAGGCTATAAAGGATACTCGATTCGCGATCGAACAATTCGGCCGCTTTCGGGCTGTGAACCACCGGAGAAAACTCTTTGAGCACGCATTGTTCGCCGTAGCGGTTGGTATCTTCTGCGAGGTAAGTCCGCCCGAAGCCGCCGCGGCCTAATTCGCGGATGATGCGGTAGCGTTTTTCGAGGGTGGAACCTGGGGCTAGGGGGGAAGGGTTGGACATAAACCAGGGCGGATTGTTCGATTTGGGGAGTCGCGGGGGACGGTATAGCTTATTGTAGCTAAGTTTGGTTGGCTGTGAGGGCGATCGCACTTTGATGGTGTAGAGGTTTGTGATTTGATTAAATCAATTAATTAAATCATCTATATCTTCTATGAGAGTCATAGGAATAGACGATCAGAGAAGTTTGACTTAAAGTATAACTAAGAAGTAAGAAACGGCTTCACAAAAATACTAGATACCCGACTTTTTTTAAAGTCGGGTGTCTAACAGCCTACTCTTAAAATCATCCCAACTGCGATCGCGCTTATTCACCTGCTTTTTCTGCTAACTTATGCTCTTTCAAAGCTTCTAACTGCTTTCTGACTCTTTCCCGGCGACGCACGTAAAGCGGGCTATTTTGTAAATCGACTTCTGCTAGAGCCTGAGCCTGCGCCAACTTCATATTCAAATCTTCCAACATTAAATTCACTTCGCGCCAGCGAGCTATTGATTTTGCTCTCGTCTCTGCATCAGGAATTTTTTTTTCATTATTCATAATAAGTTCCAATTTCTTTTTGTTTCTTGAGCTGTTGCCTCTACAGCATAGGCTGTAGCGACTGCCTGTTCGATTGACTGATACAGTAAATTTAGTGTAGCAGAATTAGCTGCTGGTTGAGACTCAGCTATCTGCAACACTAACCCATAAATGCGATTGTACAAAGTTCTTAACCTTTCCTCTGCATTTCTGACTTGCTCTAGCTCATCAATCGTCTCATCTGTCTCGCCATATTGCTCAAACAAGCTAGACTCCGTTTCCGTCGCTAGGTTAATCACTTGAAACAAGCGAGGCAACAAGTTAGAGATTGTTGTTAAGGTTTCATCTGGTAAATTCGCCATAATGCAATTAGACTTTCACTCCTAGCACAGCACAGGTGATTTTACCATATAGCCGCGATTTCAAACTCTAAATTCCCTCTCACATCCTGTGCTGTTCTTAATGATAACTCTGCGCGATTATTGACTTTTTACAAATCCCGATGAGTGAATTCCTTAGCCTCATTCCCCACATAACTAGCCGCAATATGACCATCTCCAACCACTCGATACTTATACGTCACCAATCCTTCTAAACCAACAGGCCCGCGAGGTGGCATTTGCTGCGTACTAATCCCCACTTCTGCACCGAAACCGTAGCGGAAACCATCGGCAAATCGAGTCGAACAATTATGATAAACTCCGGCCGCATCTACTCCATTTAAAAATGTTTCGGCGGCTTCGCTATCTTCGGTGACAATCACATCTGTGTGTCTCGAACCGTAAGTGTTGATGTGGTTAATTGCTTCTTCCACAGAGTCTACGATTTTGATTGACAAGATTAAATCGCTGTATTCTGTAGACCAATCTGTTTCTGTGGCTGCGGTAATATCCAGGATTTCGCGGGTGGTTTCGTCTCCCCGCAATTCGACTTTTTTCTGCTGCAATGCTTCGGCAACTATGGGCAGAAATTTGGGCGCGATCGCACTGTGAACTAACATAGTTTCAATGGCATTACACGCGGCGGGATATTGCGTTTTGGCATCGACGGCAATCTCTACTGCTTTGTTGATATCCGCAGCTTTGTCTGCATACAAATGACAAATTCCGTCGGCGTGTCCCAACACAGGAATTCGGGTATTATCCTGCACAAACTGGACAAAAGAGTTGGAACCTCTGGGAATAATTAAATCTATATATTCATCCATTTTTAGCAGTTCGATTGTTTCTTCCCGCGTGGTTAATAACTGGACTACTTCGGGATTGACTGCGGTTTCTGCTAATGCTTGGCGAATTACTTTTGTCAAGATTTCGCAGGAACGGACTGCTTCTTTGCCGCCTTTGAGAATTACGCCGTTGCCGGATTTGATTGCCAAGGATACTATCTGAATTAAAGCTTCTGGACGCGCTTCAAAAATAATCCCTAAAACCCCTAAAGGACAGGTGATGCGCTTCAGAATTAATCCTGTGTCTAATTCGCGGTGAATTTGGACGACACCGATCGCCTCTGGGAGCTTGGCAACGTCGCGCACACCCGCGATCGCACTTTGCAACTTGCTTTCGTCTAACTTCAGGCGATCGTACAGCGGTTTGGCAATGCCATCCGCCTCAGCAGCCTTGCAATCAGCAGCATTCGCCGCCAAAACATCCGGCGCAGCAGCTTCTAAAGCTTTAGCAATAGCTTCAATCGCTTGATTTTTGGCATCAGCGGACAAAACTGCCAATTTCCTAGCAGCTTGGCGCGTTTTTTGGGCAATTTCAATAATCGACATGGCGTTCATTCAGTTGACAGTTGACAGTTGACAGTTGACAGTTGACAGTTGACAGTTGACAGTTGACAGTTGACAGTTGACAGTTGACAGTTGACAGTTGACAGTTGA
>NZ_JAEQCF010000049.1:0-66458 GCF_020738625.1 Microcoleus sp. PH2017_09_SFU_O_A | reverse complement strand
ACAGTTGACAGTTGACAGTTGACAGTTGACAGTTGACAGTTGACAGTTGACAGTTGACAGTTGACAGTTGACAGTTGACAGTTGACAGTTGACAGCTTGAGGGCGACCTCGAATTGTCTGATTTTAATTTCTCCATACAAGGGTTCCGGCTTGAAACCAATTCTTTTTTGTAACTTTGAAATATAGCCTTTCTCAAAAAGATGAGGGATAACTGACAGCTTATATAACCAATTAAACCAAGAAGGGCCCAAGCCCAACAACGTACCTCATCTTTCTGATGACCGCTATAAATAGTTTTGATTGTTGAGTTTTGAAATGGGAATTGGATTTTTGGAAATAAATTGGGCGGGCGGTTTTCCATCTTAACAATTTACAGGAAATTATATATTTTTGTTGAGACTCCTTAGCGCGCTCCGTAGTGACAGGTTAAAACAGTGAAGTATAGATAAATTCCCACGGTAATTACCTTTTGTCAATAACCTTAGGAGAATATTATGTCATCTCAAGCTCCTTTACGCAAGGCAGGGCGATCGCCCAAAGCCGGGATTAAACTGATCCAGAAAACTGGCGGAAACCTCGTTTTAGCTTCCGGCGCCACTATCATCATGCTATTTGGTATGGTGTTCGTGTTATCCTTAGCCTCAGTTTTCATTCTCAACGGCCCCGATCCAGTTACCGGATTGGCGATCGCACTTCCGATCACTCTGATTTTTAACATCGCAGCTTTTTTCCTATCGCCTTACTTGATGGACTTAACCCAAAATTGGCTTTACAATACTCGCTGGGTTTCCCTAGCAGAAATTGACAGCCTGAGTCCAGAAACTGCGAAAGTTATTCAGAAGGTTTGCAAACAGAAAAAGCTCAAGCAGCCGCGTTTAGGAATTATCGACGACCAAAACCCTACTGCTTTTACCTACGGTTCTTTTCCTAACAGCGCTCGCTTAGTCGTCAGTCAAGGTCTTTTCACCTATTTAGACGACGATGAAATTGCTACTGTTTACGCCCACGAACTAGGTCACATCGTCCATTGGGACTTTGCAGTAATGACTTTAGCTTCGACTTTAGTGCAGATTACTTATTTAATTTACACTACAGCTCAAAGCCTCGGTCGAAGCGCTGGCGATAAAGCTAGAAGTGCGGCAGGTAGCGTCGCTGCTGTGGCTTATTTTTTTTACATCGCCGGCACTTATTTGCTGCTGTATCTGTCGCGGACACGAGAATATTTTGCAGACCATTTTGCCGCCGAAACTACCGGAAACCCCAACGCTTTATCGCGCGCTTTGGTAAAAATTGCTTACGGTATTTTGGAAGAAGGAGAAAGAGCAACGGAACCCAGCCGCTTGTTAGAAGGAACTCGCGCTTTAGGCATTTACGATGCAAAAGCTGCGGTATCTAGCGGTACTGCTTACCGGATTTCGTCGAAACCGGAAAAAATTGGACGAGTTTTTCTGTGGGATATGTTCAATCCGTGGGGTTGGTGGATGGAGTTGAATTCGACTCACCCGCTGACTGGTAAGCGAGTTCGCGCGTTGAGCACCTATGCGGAACAATTAGGCTTGGATATTGAGTTTGATATGGGTCGGATTGTGGGCGAAGGCCACAATTTGAGCAAGCGGAAATTGTACGGAAATTTCTTTTTTGATTTGCTGCTGTACAGTGCGGAAACTCTGGGCTTGGCGGTGGGTTTTGCGATCGGCATTTCCCTCTCGGCTGCGAATCCGATGATGATGGTTGCTTGTGCTTTAATCGGTTTGGGCGTGGGAATTTTAATCAAAGCTTTGGTGATGTTCCCGAATTACGCACAAGCAGAAGAGTTGGATGTTTTAACTTTAATGTCTGACCCTTATGCTAGTCCTTTACGCGGTCAACCTGCGAAACTACAAGGCGAATTAATTGGTCGCGGTGATGCGGGTTATGCGTTTGGTTCTGATTTGAAATTGCAAGACAGAACGGGAATGATGTATCTACATTATGCTTCTCGTTTTGGGCCGATTGGTAATTTTCTGTTTGGGATGAAACGGGTTAAAAGTTTGATTGGTATGGATGTTAGTGCTTTGGGTTGGTTCCGCCGGGGTGTGGCGCCTTGGATGGATTTGATTCAGCTTGAAAGCGATAGCGGTACGACGGTTAGCAGCTATCACCGTTTCTGGTCTTTTGTGATGGGGATTGGTGCGATCGCGATCGGTATTGCAGTTCTATTTCTGTAATTTCCAGCTTAACATTTGAAAGGACTGAAGTCCTTACTACAAACCTGGTTCGTAGTGAGGACTTCAGTCCTCTTAAGTCAGGGTTAAGGACTAGAGCATTAGTGTCAAATTAAGCAATATATGTCAGAAAGGGCGATCGCCCTACGGGATAGCTACGCTTCACGCTAAGAGTCTGCAATCAGTGCCCTTTGAGATGGTGGAAATCGATCGGATTGTCGGTGGAAAAAGAGGTTGGGGTGACGCGAGGGTTAAGCGAATATGTAGGAAAGGGCGATGCCAAAGGTCGGCTTCGCCAACGCACTAATTTACCTCATCCCAGTTTGCACAAGCATAAAATCGCATTGCAATGACTGTGCAGCCTCTCTTCATTTCTGTATTGGGTAAACCTCAAAAGCTAACTCATGACGAAAAAAGCAGACATTAAACTCCGCAAAAAAGTTGAGGTGTCCAAGGATTACCGGCGCATCTGTCGATCGACTCCAGGCAAATGCAAGTAAGATCGGCGAAAATTGAGCAACTGTACCCGAAAGAACCAATCCCCTGGCCTCGCTGCTAGCCAAATTCCCGCTCAACTGAATAGGAACGGTTTGCTGTTCCCATATTGCCCCTAGTTGTAGACCAATCTCATAGGGCAAGACGTTGACACTCGCACCCGTATCCAATAATGCCATCACTTCTACAGAGTTGCTGCCATTGGAGAGTGTGATGGGCAAATATGGCAGAATGCTCGAACGGCCAAGGCTATCAATTCGTTCTGTAAATGCAAATCTTTGACGATTAAGCATTGGCTGATTCCTGGGTGGCAACTAGAAGTTCTGATAATGCTTTAACTCCTGCACTATCTGCCTGTGGAGACCATACAACTGCGCTGGTTGATGCTAGTTGATTCAGGAGTACATTTTTTGAATTACTATCTTCATTAGGTTCTAAGCTGCATCCTTCTTCCTTGGCAACTGCAAGCAGGAGAAAGTGAATAAGTCGAAGTTTATCTTGATGGGATAGTTGGTTGACGGTAGGTAAAAGTTCGCTGAGAGGCATATCGTTTATTTAAGATTATATACATCTAGTTTAGCCTCTAAACTCGCGTTCTCAGAATAATCGCCCTTTTTTTGCAATCAGCGCCCTTTGAAATGGTGGAAATCGATCGGATTGTCGGTGGAAAAAGAGGTTGGGGTGACGCGAGGGTTAAGCGAATATGTCGGAAAGGGCGATGCTTTCTGCGGGCAACGCCAACGCATTAAGCCAATACTAAGATGCTTTCTACTTCGCTATTCCAAAATTGAATTATAATGTCAAAATTATCTCTTAATATTTGAACAATCTTGGAGGTTGGACTGTTACCAATCCGAAGGTAGATAAATTTTGGTGGATGACCGTACAGCAAACTCCGTTGATGAAAATCAGAATCCTTGGAAACAATTACGAAATTATTCGCACGAGCATATTCCCAAATAATTGAATCATCAGTATTGGTAAGTGCCAAGGTTTTGACATGAGCGGAATCGGGATACAGATCGATAATCCTGTGAATAATTCCGTCTGATAAGTTTTCGTCCAGTAGTAGTTTCAAATCGATGCCAAAAATAATTTTCTCTCACGGTCAGCAGCAAAGGCAAGGCAAGCTTTGATATCTTGGGAAGTGAGTTCCGAAAAATCTTCTAGAACTTCTGCCTCTGTCATACCACCAGCTAGATACTCTAGGATATCGTACACAGTAATTCGCATTCCCCGAATACACGGCTTGCCGCTGCGTTTTCCAGGTTCAATCGTGATAATTTGATTGTATTCCATAGGTTTTTGAGAATAATTGCTTAAATCTATCATAGATCGTATTTTTCCCAATCTCCACTATCATCGTCAATATCTTTTTATAGGGCGATCGAGCAATAAAAAAGGGATCTCGCACTTTTTTGCTGTGGCGATCGCCCAATCAGCGCCCTTTGAAATGGTGGAAATCGATCGGATTGTCGGTGGAAAAAGAGGTTGGGGTGACGCGAGGGTTAAGCGAATATGTCGGAAAGGGCGATCGCCTACGCACTAAAGCGTCCAATCTTCGATTGACAATCCGGGAACTTGAGCAAAGTCTCGTTGGTTGCGGGTGACAACGGTAGCACCAACGGACAAGGCAATAGCTGCAATCCGCATATCTTTTTGCAGGCGATTTTTCCGCAGAGGCGGATGATCTTTTAACAGTTTCTTGAGACAACTATCAGCTTCTGCTGTAAAATCCAGTACCTCAATAGTTTGGAGATATTTTACAGTTGTCCAAAGTTTTGAATAGAGTGCAGGTAGGTTATGCAGCATCGACGGATCGTTAATCCTGCCAATCCAGCCATTAAAGAGTTCTTGAACCGTGACAATCGTGACAGAAACTTGATGCTTTGCGACGTTAGCGGTGACTTGGGGATGATTGTAAAGAATCAGCGAAACGCAATCGGTATCCAGAATATATCGACACACTTTAAGCCGCCTCTACAAGTAATAGGAAGGATCGACTTCCGAGTCATCATCTGAGGTTCGTTCGGCGCGAATTGATTCCATAATTGCCGCAAAATCGGAATCGTCTTTAAAGACACCTGCAAACTTCATCCAGGTTGGTTCTGAACCCTGAATTGGCACGTTCCAGGAAATCGCTTCTATATTTTTGAGCCGTTCTAAAAAGGTAGCTTGAATTTGGGCGATCGCCATTTCTCGTGTTTCTGCTTTCACTCGACAGTCTGGAAACTCTCTGACAGATGCCACAACTTGCCCGGATGTCAGTGCTTCTAGCAGGAGCGTCACTTTGAGGTTTGTGAATGGATCAGATGGCGGTAAGTCTATGTTTATCATGTTAATTTTTGAAAGACTAATCATGAGCTTTACGTTTATTGTAGCGCATAGGGCGAGATCCCTTTTTCGCTGTGGCGATCGCCCTACGGGATAGCTACGCTTCACGCTAAGAGTCTGCAATCAGTGCCCTTTGAGATGGTGGAAATCGATCGTCGGATTGTCGGTGGAAAAAGAGGTTGGGGTGACGCGAGGGTTAAGGGAATATGTCGGAAAGGGCGATCGCTCTGGTTTGAAAAAATAAGAAGGGCGCTGGCTCGCAGCCCCAGCGCACAACAACAATCAGGCTATCTGAAATTACCATCATCATATATTTTACACTTTCCTACTTCAATTTTTCCCATATCAACAATGCCTCCCAGCTCAATTGTCTTACCTCTACGCCGCACGGGAAATCCTCAGAGATTATGGATTAGCAGACATCGACAACTACTCAGCATTGATTCAGCGCTACCAAGGCAATCTCCTCTGGTTAAAAAGCGTCGCGACTCTGATTCAAGAGTTGGGCGGATGCGTCACAGAGTTATTACCAGATGATACCATATTGTTGCCCGAAGATTTGAAAGATGTTTTACAGCAGCAGTGCGATCGCCTATCCGAACTAGAAAAACAAGTCCTCTCCTGGTTGGCGAAAGCAAGCGGTGCGATCGACCTCACCCAATTGCTAGAAAATAGCCGAATTCCCGCATCAGATTTGGTAAATGCGCTGCAATCTTTATCCCGGCGTTGTTTGATTGAACAACAAGCAAATTTTTACACAATTTCACCTGTACTGAGGCAATATGCGATCGCCCAGAATCATCGCAGTAATATTTAACCGTCAAATTAACTTTGATGAATAGTCCCTATTTAGGTTATACTAAGGCAGGGCTACTGATTTTTATTCGGAGCATTGCGCCCATGGTCGTACAAGTTTCAGAACTAATAACAATTGTTAAAGAAGAACGCTTTACCTTGCCAGGTTATTATACTTGGGAGCAATTTGAGGCGCTACAAACCTTAATAGAAGATGCCCCAGGCTTGCGAATAACTTATTTAGATGGGTGTGTGCAGTTTATGACGCTAGGCGAAGACCACGAACAGATAAAAAGTGTTCTGGCTATATTTATAGGACTTTACTTTTTTGAGAAAGGGATTAATTTCATTCCTGTAGGGAGTGCAACTCGCAGAAACCAGGCAAAAGATGTATCATTTGAACCTGATGAGTCTTATTATATAGGTTCAAGGAAAGAGCATCCCGATTTAGCCGTGGAAGTGACGATTTCTAGCGGTAGCACAAATAAACTAACTAAATATCTGCGACTTCGCATCCCAGAAGTTTGGTTTTGGGCAAATAATCAGTTGGCTATCTATCGGCTGCGCGACGATGATTACGAGCAAGTTTTAAGAAGTGAGTTTTTGCCGGAGTTGGATTTAGAATTGCTGGTACGGTGCGTTTTGATGCCTTCAATAATTGAGGCAAGAACGGAGTTTCTCAACGGGATTCAGCCGCAGTAATTCGGTTAATTAATAGGATTTACGCAACGGGCACCATTACTGAGGCAATATGCCACCATAAGACTCGGCGGTTGAAACCGTGGCTACTGTAAAAACGATCGCGATTGGGAAGCACTCGTTAACCGAATTCACATTTCGATTACAGTAGCATAATCTTTGCAAGGTAAACTGGTTCGTGTTGTGCGTCCTTCACATTCTTTCCCAATCTCAAATCTCAAATGGTATTAATTGCCCGCTTACACAAGTTTCTGACGGCGACTGTGGATGAAAAATCCCGATCGCGCACAATATTCTGGTTGATGCTGAGCTTGACATTTGCCGCAGTTTATGGTGTTTTAGGAATTGCTCAAGCTTTCAGCGCCGAGTATATGGTGCAAGACGATGCGAGACAGCACGTTTTCTGGATGATGCGGTTTGTCGATCGACAATTGTTCCCCAACGATTTCATTGCTAACTACTTTCAATCTGTCGCCCCCGCCGGATACAGCGCCCTCTACAAATTAGCAGCAACAATCGGCATTCACCCGCTATTATTTCACAAAATATTGCCGCTATTTCTCGGCTTAATCTCCACCTATTACTGTTTTGGGCTTTGCTTGGAAATGCTGCCAGTGCCGCTGACTGGATTTATCGCATCTTTGCTGTTAAATCAGCATATGTGGATGACGGATGATTTGGCTTCCACAACGCCCAGAGCTTTTATCTATCCGATATTTCTCGGTTTTTTATATTATTTGTCGCGGAGTTCGTTGCTGCCCTGTTTGGGGGCGATCGCCCTAATTGGATTATTCTACCCTCCCTACGCCTTGGTTGCTGCTGGCGTGTTAGTTTTGCGGCTGGTAGCCTGGAAAAACGGCCGTTTGCGCTTGTCGGGCGATCGCACAAATTACCTATTTTGCAGTACCGGTTTGGGACTAATCTTTCTAGTAATGCTGCCCTATGCCTTGGATAAATCGGAATTTGGCCCGACTTATACCGCAGCAGAAGCCAAGCAAATGGGCGTATTTGCAGCCGACGGCAGAAATGCTTTTTTTCGTCCAAATCCGGTAGATTATTGGCTGACTGGTAGAGGTAGCGGGATGTTTCCCAAGTCGCTGTTTACGCCTGTAACTCACTGTGTGGGGCTGTTTTTGCCGCTGCTGTTGCTGTGGAGGCGATCGGCTTTTCCGTTAGCGAGTCGGATTAATAGCAAAATCTGGCTGTTACTTCAGCTATTTTTAGCATCCTTGGCGATGTTTTTTGCCGCTCACGCTACCATTTTTAAGCTTTATCAGCCTGGACGCTATACTGCGTATAGCTTGAGGTTTATTGTTGTGTTTATAAGTGCGATCGCCCTGACGTTAATTATCGATGGCGTCGGCAACTGGGCATCAACAACGGAAACAAAATTTAAGTTAAAAAATCTAGTTGCACTAATTACAATGGTGATAATTGCGATCGCAGTTGTGCTTTATCCATGCTTAGTGGAAAAATTTCCCACAGTCGGGTATGTAGAAGGTAAAATGCCCGCTTTGTACAAATTTTTTCAGCAACAACCTCAAGATATTGTGATTGCTTCGATCGCCCCAGAAGCCGATAATCTGCCAACGTTTAGCCAGCGTTCGGTTTTGGTAGCAAAGGAATATGCAGTGCCGTATCAGAAAGGCTACTACAGCGGATTTCAGCAGCGAGCGAGCGATTTGATTCGCGCTCAATATACGGCTGATAAACCCGTATTGCTAAGCTTCATTAACAAGTATGGGATTGATTTTTGGATGCTCGATCGCAATGCCTTAACTCTTAAGTATGTAGAGGATTACGGCTGGATCGAAGACTTTGATTCTACACCGGAAGCTATACTTTCTCTCAAACAAGGGAAAGTTCCTATTTTAGCACAAACAATGACGAGTTGTGCGGTTTTTGAGAATCAACTTTTAGTAGTTTTGCAAACATCTTGCATTGCCAAATTAACCTCTTGAGTTGAAGCGGGCGGGCTCAGGGGCCTACCCCACAAGAAAACTAATTATTTGTGGAACAGGCCGGAAAGCCTGTTCTTGAGAACGGAGATGATATCAGTTATAATTCCCATAGGAGATAATGGTGCGGTTCAATGACACAAGTTCTCGATCGCGAAATTCTCGATGGGCGAGTGGTGCTCAATGGCACCTGGGAGCAATTCAAGTTAATCCAGAAGGGCTCCGAAGATTCCCCTGGGGTAAAATTGTCTTTTTTTGCAGGTGCGATCGAAATTATAATGCCGGGATTCCAACACGAAAATTTTTCGGAAATTATTGGTTACTTGGTGACAACTTTTTTGCTGGCGCAAGGCCTTAGGTTTTACCCTTCTGGTTCAATGACGCAGGAGAAAACGGGAGAAGTTTCAACCCAAGCTGATAAATCGTTTTGTTTGGGGCTACCTAAGTTGATTCCCGATTTGTCTATCGAGGTAGTTTATACTAGCGGTGGATTGAGCAAGTTGCCAAAATATCGGGCTTTGGGTGTGCCAGAAATCTGGTTTTGGGAGGATGGTACTTTGCGGTTGTATCACCTCCGCGAAGATGGATATGAAGAAGTAATTCAGAGTGAATTGTCAGGATTGGAAACCCTGGATATTGATTTGCTAAAACGCTGCATTTTGATGGGCGAAACTGATTTGGCTGAAGCGGTAAAGGTTTTTGGGCAGGGAATCTCGACTGTCTGCGATTGAAATAGAATACCCAGAACCCCGACTTCTTTAAGCAGTCGGGGATTTGCTATTTCTGGTAACGAGAAATCAAGTATTTTGTAGGGGCAATCCCCCAGGGGTTGTCATCCCCTATGGCTGTCTTCCCAATCAAAGCTAAATATATATCCGCAGTCAAATTCGTACAGAATGAAAATTGCCTAAAAGTCGATCGCAAATTATCCATACAGCAAAAACATGGCAACACTTTACGTTAACCCCCAAACAGGCAGCGATTCCGCAGCCGGCAGCCAATCGGCTCCCTTCAAAACGATCGCCCGCGCAATCAGTCGCGCTGCATCGGGAACAGTTATTCAGCTAGCAGCGGGAACTTACAGCGCAGCTAGCGGCGAACAATTTCCCTTAGACATTCCCTCTGGAGTCAAAGTTATCGGTAATGAATCCAACAAAGGAAGCGGTACTCTAATTCAAGGAAGTGGCAAATTTGTCAGTCCCACCGCTGCGAGTCAAAATATCACTCTACTGCTAGCAACTGATGCGGAATTGCGGGGAGTAACTGTCACCAATCTAGATATTCGCGGTACCGGAGTCTGGATGGAGTCAACTTCTCCTACTGTGGCTAACTGCACTTTTACGCTTTGTAAGCGCGAAGGTATTTTTGCCACAGGTACTGCTAATCCTGGGATTCTAGACAACATATTTGTGGAAAACTCAGCCGCTGGGGTAATTATGGCTGGAAGTGCTAAAGGCGTGTTGCGGCGCAATCTTTTTCAAAATACCGGTTTCGGCATTTCTCTACAAGCTCAATCGGCTCCTTTGATTGTTGACAACCAAATTGTCGCCAATCGCTCCGGTATCGTTTTAACGGGGAACTCTAAGCCGGTTGTGCGGAAGAATCGCATTGAAAAAAATACGGAAGATGGTTTGACTGCGGTGGAAAAATCTCTGCCAGATCTTGGTACGGCTCAAGATTTAGGGGGAAATATTTTTGCCAACAATGGCGAATTTGATTTGCAAAATGCTACTGCGACTAAGATTTTTGCCCTGGGAAATCAGCTCAATCCTTCGCGGGTAAAAGGTTTATTTGAGTTGGGAAATGTGACGCCAACTCCAACTCCAACTCCGACTCCAACTCCGACTCCGACACCAACTCCGACACCTGGAGGTGTAAAGTTTAGCGATATCAGCACTCACTGGGCTAAGGATTTTATCGATCGCCTCGCTAAGATGAATATTGTTAACGGGTTTCCCGACGGCACTTTTAAACCTGATGAGAGTTTAACTAGGGCTCAGTATGCGGCGTTGTTGGCGAGGGCGTTTCAGTTGGCGCCGCGCCGTGAAGCAACGGTTTTTAAGGATGTGGCGGCGGATTTTTGGGCCCAAAGTGCGATCGTCAAAGCGAATCGAGGCGGGTTTTTGGTTGGATATCCCGACAGCACGTTTCGCCCGGAACAGAATTTGACTAAAGCTCAGGCGATCGTATCATTGGTAAACGGCTTGCAGTTGGCGGGCGGCAATCCTAATTCTTTGAGCGTTTATGCCGATCGGGCTTTAATTCCCAGTTTTTCCACCGACTCCATCGCCACCGCCACAGAGCGCAAAATCGTAGTCAACTATCCCGCCCGCGACAAGCTTTCCCCCGCCCGCGACATCACGCGCGCCGAGATATCCGCCCTCGTCTACCAAACTCTGGTAGCCACAAACCGCGCAGAGCCCATTAACTCTCCCTACATCGTCTAAAGGTACGTAGTTGCGCTTGGGCGCTCTCTTTGGTACGTAGTTGCGCTTCAGCGCTCTTTGGGGATATCGGAAAAAACGAAGATAGCAAAACAGCGAATAGTGAAGGAGAGAGCCAGGGCTCAGGCAACTACGTACCTAAAAAATAGCCCCTCTCCTCCGATCCCCATCGGACAATCTCCGCAAGTCTTGCTTTCCGAGCGTCCAAATCGTTTTATGATAAAAATATTAAGAAATTCAGCAATCTTTAAGGTTCCACTCTCAGATTATGGCTAAAATTCAATTCTCCCGGGGTATAGACGAAGATACTGTACCCGAAGTCCGCCTAACTCGTTCTAAAAGCGGAGCTCAAGGCACTGCCACATTTATCTTTGAAAATCCGAAATCTCTCAGCAACGATAGTACCCAAGACATTACTGGAATGTACATGATCGACGAAGAAGGCGAACTTCTGACTCGCGAAGTTAAGGCTAAGTTCATCAATGGTCAACCTGCGGGTTTAGAAGCTCTTTATCTGATGAAAAGTGCCGCTGACTGGGAACGCTTTATGCGTTTCATGGAACGCTACTCGGAAGCAAACGGCTTAGGATTTAGCAAGGCATAATAGATAGTTAATAATTGGTAGTTGGTAATTGGTAATTGGCCGATAGCCGATTGCTGGTTGCCGATTACTTACGACAAGAAACAATGACGCAAATTCCTCACCCCGATTTATCTAAAATAACCGTAAATTGCGCTATCATGACTGTTAGCGATACGCGCTCTGCTGACACAGACAATAGCGGTTTGTTAACGAAAAAATTGCTAAAAGATGCAGGTCACTCTGTGGTAGCTTACACTGTTGTTAAAGATGATGCTGCAAAAATTGTATTGCAAATGCAGGCGCTTGCCCAGCGCGAAGATGTGGATGCGATAGTTTTGAGTGGCGGGACGGGTATTTCTCCACGAGATACTACTTACGATGTGATGGAGAGTTTGCTCGACAGGATTTTACCTGGATTTGGCGAGATATTTCGGTTTTTGAGCTATCAAGAAATTGGTTCTAGGGCGATCGCATCTCGCGCTGTTGCAGGCGTGTATCAAGGCAAGTTAGTCTTTTCTCTTCCTGGATCTAGTAATGGCGTGAAACTAGCTGTGGAAAAGCTAATTTTACCAGAGTTAGTTCACTTGGTCAAGCAGTTGCGGGGTGGATGAGGGCGGAAGTTGCTTTTTTCACTGAGGGGAGAGATTGGCGGTCGATCGAGCTTTACAGTCGATCGACCGCTTTGTTGTAAGTTAAGAGCGATCGGCTACACTTCGATTTTATAATTGAGTTGATGTTCGTCACCCGGTAAGCCTCGAAAACCCCAATTGTGTTTCGGATTCTCAAAAATCGTGATTTCTAAATCCTGTGTGGAAATTCCAAACGGCTGTAATCGCTCAAACAATAAACGAATCAACTGCTTTTTCATCTCCACACTGCGTCCTTCAATCATGCTCACCTCAATGATAGTGTAACGTTCTGTGCGCCCTGTAGGATAAAAGAAATCAGAGAAGTCGAACAGAAAGAATCGATGTGAACGTTTATCAGGTGGATATTGGAGTGCATCTACGACACAGGAATTAATGACATCAGAGAGTTGAGGCTTAATAGGATGGAGATGCTCTCTCAAGCCGGATATTTTGACCTGTACCATAATTCTATGTATGACAACAACTCTCTATTAAAACCTAATTGCCGCGCTTGAATTTGTCAAGATCACATAAATTTAAGGGTGCCAATAAGTTGGTAGTGAGGACTTCAGTCCTCATAGTTTTATGTTTTCTGAGGACTGAAGTCCTCACTACCAACCTGGATCTGACATCATGCTATGAAAATCCCAGCAACCTTGTCTCCATTCATAGTCATGCGTGCCACAAATTCATCTCCACCATCTGCAAAACTCAGCTTCCACAAATAAACCTGAAAACCATCTTGTGTCAACTCACCAAAATAACTAATTGAATATCCGTTTTGCAGGCGGGAACCGAGTTCATCGCTAACATTATCGAACATTTCTTGTGCAATTCCCGTTTTGTAGTCTGCATCGCCCACCGTGGTAAACAGCTCGTAATTTTTTGAGGCTGTGGCATCCAAAATAACCTGCAAACAATCAATGACCTTTTGAGGGGGGGCTGTCGGGTTCATGATGATATCCTTTTTTTAGGTTTCTCTCAACACGATCTAACTAAGACTGCTGTCTAAGTATTAATTCTACCACATTTGCGATCGCATCCAGTTTTAGAGCCTCATTGACCGCAACATTTTTGACATTAAAATACAGTAGGGACACAGCACTGCCGTGTCCTACCCAAGCATCTCAAATACAGTCAACTAAAAACCGCTATATTGCTTGAGCAACAATAGTCCGATGTCTGAGAGTATTGCAAGTGATTGTCGGCACCGCAAAACCCGAATCAACCAAAGCCTGCTCAATATCCAACCCAAAATACTGATCCAAATAAGGCTCCGTACTCTTGAGCAAAGTCAAAATATAAGGAGGCATTTTGGCATAAACTTCCGACTGAGGATTCATATCCATAATTGTCAAATGTCCGCCAGAGCGCAGCAAACGCCTCGCTTCCCGAAATACTTCCTTACTTGCTTTTTGTGGCAGTTCGTGACAAACTAAACAAATAGAAACTAAATCAAAAGAAGCCGCAGGTAAACCAGTAGATTCAGCAGCAGCGTGCACCCAAGTCGGAGATTTTTGATTAGAAAATTCCGCTTCTCGCTGTTGTGAACGGTATTGAGCAACCGACAAAAAATAAGGCGACAAATCCACCCCAGTCATCTTTGCTTCCGGGTAAACATCCCCAAGCGCAAACGTACTCATTCCCACACTGCATCCCAAATCGACAATATCTTGCGGTGTTTGGGAAATTTGAGCTTTGACGATTTCGTGATAGCTAGCGCGGAGTTTAGCATCGCCTTCTGCACCCGCTTCTGGCCAAATTCCCGCATGAACTGCACGGGCTGCAACTTCAACTTCTGTGGCAGCTTCCCAACTCATATTACCTTTTTCGTAAGCGTGGAATGAAGTTAGATAATATTTCGGGTAAACCAAATCGGGATTTTCTACGCTGAGCAATTCTGCATCCCAATTTCGGGACAAAAGTGTTTGCGCTTCTTCTCGCCAATGCACTCCGATTTTTTCGGCTCTGTTTATCATCATTTCCCGCGCTTGGTGCTTGGCTAGAGCGGCCAAAGGTTTGATGGAGAGTACGCCATTTACTAAACGCGATGCTAATCCCGGAGTTTTGTTAACTGCAACAGTCATATTTTATTGTTTTCGATTTAGCGCTATCGATTTTAACACACTTGGGTCATTTTTACTTATTTGATATAAGGAAACTTTACAAGGTTCGTAGTGAGGACTTTAGTCCTTTCTTGGATGCGGACTCGCATTCCTCACTACAAACCAATCAAGGCTCGTAGTGAGGACTTTAGTCCTTTCTTTGATGCGGACTCGCATTCCTCACTACAAGCCAATCTGTCCTTTCTTGGATGCGGACTAAAGTCCTCACTACGAACCAATCTGACTATTAGCATTAGATCTCAGATGAGATGGCCGGGAAATCTGGAATCGGATTTGTCGGAGTTGGAGTATTTGGAAGAACACTATCAAATATGGTTATTTAGGAGTTTGTTGTGAGCAAGTCAATTGTGGAATTGGTTGATAATTTGCCGGATTCTGGGATTACTGTGATGATGCTCAAATCCCTGGATTTTGTGGTTCCGGGAGAATGGAATAATTTATCTGGTTTTGATAATACTATTCGATCGCTCACAGGGGAAACCGATCGCGCTTTAGTGGAAAAAATTCGCGCCCGGGCGATCGAGCTTTACGCCAACTCCAACGAACCCTATCAAGGCGCAGTCAAGCTTTACCAGCTTGCAGACAGCGCTGACAGTGCCTTAGGAGCGACTGCTATGGCGAATAAAATCGGCGAAAAAATCGGCTTTCTGTCGTTTATGAGCCGCCTGACTCCCAAGGCTGACACCACTCAAACGATCGACTTATGCGTCAAAGTGGCGATCGAACTCATCGTCTTCTGCAAACTCAACAAAATTTCCCTTGACAACGTGGGAAGCTTTGCCAATTACTTATCAGAATACAAAAGCGAATCTCTAATGCGGATGGCTGCATTAGTATGCGCTGATGGCTTAATTCCCCTCGGTCCGGACTTTATCAAAGTAGCGCAAAATACCCTAAGCAGCTTAAATCCTGGAACCTTGCAGCAAAACTCAACCTTTCAAAACATCAGCAACCTAATTCCCGGCGCCAACAATGCCCAAAAATTCGGATTCGTGACAGCAACCTTCGCCTCAGCCCAAGGTTGGATGAACAATTTAGTGGTATCTCGCGGCTTAACTCCCGCCACAGTTTTAGGCAATCTCAAGCAATACGTCGATGTTACCGATGACAAATTGGATTATGTCGCCGCGTTTTTGGACATGACTACCAATTATTACGAGCATACCGGAATTCAGACGGTTGCTCGCCAATTGATCGATCGCGCTTACGCCGAAACATTATCCGCCCGGATTTCATTCAGTTGACAGTTGACAGTTGACAGTTGACAGTTGACAGCAACCTCTACCTGGAAGTCCGAGGATTGGAGCAATGAATCGTCTGATTTTAATTTCTCCCTAAAACGGAGACGCTTTCAATCAATTATTTCTGGTAATCTCGTGAGATTAATCAAATGCGAGGAGCTATTTCAGGCACCTCGCATCTTTCCAGGATTGCTTATTATCCGTCTTATAAAAATAGCTGGACAGGCAAGATGCCTATCTCACATTTTTGTTGTGGGATGGGCATCTTGCCCGTCCCCAAAATTAGAGCAACGCACTAGCCAATCAACTCAAAAATTCAAGCAAAAACAACAGTGCGATTGCCATAAACCAAAACACGATTTTGTAAATGATATCGAACCGCCCTTGCCAAAACAATCCGTTCTAAATCTTTACCTTTCCGAACCAAGTCCGACACTTCATCGCGGTGACTCACCCGCACAACATCTTGCTCAATAATCGGGCCAGCATCTAGATCGGGCGTCACATAGTGGGCAGTGGCACCAATAATTTTCACTCCTCTTTCATAAGCCCTTTCGTAGGGATTTGCCCCCACAAACGCGGGTAAAAATGAATGGTGAATATTAATCACATTGGGGAATTTGCTCATAAAATCTTGACTCAAAATCTGCATATATTTTGCTAAGACTACTAAATCAATGTTATATTTTTTGAGAGTATCTAACTGTTGTGCTTCTTGAATAGCCTTGTTCTCTTTATTAATGGGAATATACTCAAAATCGATACCATATTGTTCGGCAATGGGCTTTAACTTTTCATGGTTACTGATAATCAGGGGGATTTTCCCAGGCATTTCTTTAGAGCGTTCTCGCCAAATCAAATCTAACAAGCAATGATCTTGGCGGCTTACCCAAAGCGCAATCCGTCGAACTTCCTCAGAGAAATGTAATTGCCAATTTGCTTGTAAATCCTTGGCAAGTTCACTAAAAGCATCTGTCATGTCTTCAATGCTTAAGTCAAAACCGTCTAATTGCCATTCGAGACGACTTAAAAATAATCCTGCGGTAAAATCAGTATGGTGATCCGCGTGGATAATATTGCCATTATGGGAAGCGATAAAATTAGCAAGTAAGGCGACAAGCCCTTTGCGATCGGGACAGGAAATCAAAAGAGTTGCAGTAGGGCTAGTCATGATCTAATGGCAAGGGTATTAATTTTTAATTGATTATATCAGGTCGGTCGTCCTATGGAGCATCTCAGTTTTACTTTTGTAGTGCTGTCGCGAGCTGGTGACAGCTTGCACTGTAAAAAATGATTTTTGTTAAAATGAGATGTTTCCGGTTTGATGTCTGATATTTAATTGCCAGTGAGCTCCAGGTAAGCATCGCGAATTAAATAATTTACACATATTTGTGGGATGGGCGTCCCGCCCGTCTAGAAAGGACGGGCGGGACGCCCATCTCACAAGAACAATAAAAACTGTAAGTTATTTAATTTTCATTCGTTAGTATCAACTTTCTACGCGACTGCGGCACTATCCGGCAGGGGTTTAAACCCCTGCTTCATACATAGCGAAAGTCGGTTTCAACGGACTGATTTTAAACATAAATTAAGGAGAGTAAGAGCGCAATTTCATAAAATAGTGGCTGTTAATTTGTGAGGTGTTTTAATACTACCAGTCCGTTAAAACGGACTTTAGCTAAAAGCCCCGTGGGTTTAAACCCCTGGCGGGCTTTCATAAGGACGAACTAACTGACTTTTAGGTAAATAGAAATATTCAAGTTTGCACCGAAAACTCCTCCGGTTCAATTCCCCAGTTTACCCAACGAATTGCTTCTTGTGCAGAGGTCACATTTGGAGGAACTCGCAGCGCATGAACAAACCCCGTACTCGGACAGGTCATTTTTAACAAAAAAACTGGTAATGGCATCCCATCGGCGTCGAAATCGTCCTCAAAATCCATTTTTAACAGGGTATATTCCTGCCAAGTGTCTAACTCTGTGGCTGCTAGTTCTTGACAAATACGATCGCACCCGATGCCCTGAATTAAGGCTCGCCGAACCTCTGCGTTGTGCTCCTTCAACAGCCATTTAGACTGCCACTCGCGGGGTTGCAGGCGGCCGTACCATTCGGGTAAAATCACGCCGTGATAGGCGTAAATCGCCAAACCGTCGGCAAATTGTACGGCGGGTGCTGCTTCCGGCGTGCAAGCGGTGGTTGCTATCTGCCGAAAGTGCGATCGGCTTTTCGCACACTACACAAACTTTGTCATAGGGAAAAATCCAGCCGCAAGTCTTGACAAGCGATTGAAAAATTGTCCAGATATTGCCGTAGGAGTGCGCGCAATTCAACACAGAAATGCAAAAATCTAACAAACTCCCGCCACTAGCCCACAATTCCGGTTGAATGCAATTATCTAGTTGTTTGTTGAGATGGGTGTAGTGCAAATACCGGGCCCGCTGTCCCCTTAAATCGATCGGCAATTTGCTCGCTATTTCCATCGCTAAATGATCGCGCAGGGGACTCCACAGTTGGCTTTGCAGTTGGGTGTAAAGTTCATTTTCGAGTTGATTTTGCAGTTGACGTTTTAGCTGGTTTTCTAGTTGTCCGCGCAGACAAGTCAGCAGTTGTTTTTCAAGTTCGCTGCGAAGTTTGCTCTCTAATTGGCTCCGCAGGTGACTCCTGGGCTTGTCTGCGTGGCTGGCGATGATGTTAGCGGCTTGGTAGGGACGATCGCAAAAAATGATTTCCGGTGCTGGTTTGCCGATCGCCCTGTAAGCTAATGTAATAGTTTCCGCAGCTTGAGAGCGATCGATCGGGCCAGTCGAAAGTGCGATCGCCTTCCACTTGTCGCGATAAACTCGAATCAGAGCCTCTTGTGCTGGCGTGAGTTTTTTAACCTTAGTCTGCGACATACCTCCAGCCTTGGGGTTCGTATTCGCGCTGAATCCGCACCATCCAATTACCTTCAGGAATTGCGATCGCTTTGTGCTCTTCGTGACTCAATAAAGCTGTCGGCGAAAGCACTCGCAAGTACAGGGTGCCGTCTTTTTCGTACAGTTCAGCTTGCCCCTCAATAATCTGGTGAGAATGTCCGGTGACTTCACCTTCGGCGAGGGTGAGATGAGGTTTTTTGTCACCTTGGATTTGCGGTACGGGGGTGAGAATTACGTCGCCTTGTCGGATTGGTTGCATAGGTTTTTATTAATTTTGTTTGCTGGTTTTGGTAAGTCGATCGGGCTTTTCTACCGTAATTATATACTACATTGGTAATACAGGAACGTCAATGGCGATCGATCGACCATATTCCATAACTGTTTGCTGTACTGACAGGGGTTAGGTTCGAGGGTGAAAGTGCGATCGACAATAGAAATGCTATAATTGATGCCAGTTTCGAGAAAGTCGCCTGGGTGGGGGCGGGTTTATAGATATTGTCGGTGTGAATGAAAGATTGTTGGTGAAACCCGCCCCTACATGAATTACGGTTAATTTACAATGAGCCAAGTAGATTATACTGCAATGGGCGATCGAGAATTGAAGCGTTATTTCCTGAAAAATCGCGGGGATAAAGCAGCACTGCAAGCTTACTTAGACAGGCGGAAAGAGCGATCGAATTCAATCATCACGAAAGTGGGAGATCCGGATTTCGATACTAAGATTGAGGCAGCCATTCGCCAGCAAATGAAAGAATACAAAGATTAGTCTTCAGTCCCTCGCTCGCTCGGACATTGTTTGTATAGATGCGGTTTCAACCGCCGACTCTTATCAACGAGGTTTCTAACTTCCCCAAAACTTCAAGTTTGCACCGAAAACTCCTCATAATCGACATCCCAATTCACCCAACGAATTGCTTCCCTTGCAGATTGTATATCGGGCGGAACTCGCAAAGCATGAATGAATCCGGTGCTCGGACAAGTCATTTTTAACAAATAAATTGGCTCTTTTTCATCGGTATCGAAGCCATCAATATCAGCATCGATTCTTAGCAGCGTGTATTCTTGCCAAGTATCTAAATCTGTTGCTTGCAATTCTTGGCAAATTCGATCGTAACCAATTCCTTGAATTAACACTCGCCTGAGTTCGGCATTTTCTTCTTCTAAAATCCAGGTAGCTTCCCATTGATTGGGGTGAATTTGTCCGTATTTTTCGGGCAAAGTTACGCCGTGGTAGGAGTAGAGTTTGTAACCGTCGCTAAATGCGATCGCGCTTTCCCCTTCTGCGTGGAGGCGGTACTCGCTGTCGAGGGAGAGTTTGGTTGGGCGATCGCACACATAGCAGACATTCTCAAACGTCAAAATCCAGCCACATTCTACTAAAATCTGTTTGAGGCATTCCAAAGCTTTTTGTGCCTCTGGCTTCAAAACAATGCCCAAGGCAGAAACACAAAATTCAGCAACAGTGACAGCATCAACGGCATATCTCGGATTAACTATCGACATTAAGTGGTTCTTATAGTTAGAAAAATCTGCTCTTAATTGTTGTTTAAGCTGTTCCTCCCATCTAAGAAAATATGAAGAAGATAGCTGCTGGAATTCTGTTGTGAATGTCAAAGGTAATAGTGGATCTTTTACTTGTTTTTTAAGTCGATCGATCAAATCATTATTATTAGATTTTTTCAACATGGGTAATTGTACTAATGCAGAGTGAGGGCCACTGCAAAAAGTGATTTCAGGGGCTTCTACACCGAGGAGTTCGTAGCCAGCTTTAAGGGCGGCTGCGGCTTTGCGGTAAGAGATGGGTTCCGTAGAGTGGGCAAGAGTTCCCCACGAATTCTCATAGGCTTCTATGAGAGCCTTCTGTTCAGGTGTAAAGTTTACATACAAAGAAGTCAAATTAGTCAGAGATTGCAGCAGTATGATGTCTGATATTCGATTGGAGTCCAGATTCAGATAAGTCAAATTTTTCAGAGATTGTAGCGATGTGATGTCTGATATTTGATTGCCCATCAGATCGAGATGAGCCAAATGAGTCAGAGATTGCAGGAGTGTGATGTCTGATATTTGATTGTAGCTCAGATTCAACTCAGTCAAATGAGTCAGAGATTGCAGTGGTGTGATGTCTGATATTTGATTGTTGTCCAGATTCAACTCAGTCAAATGAGTCAGAGATTGCAGTGGTGTGATGTCTGATATTTGATTGCGGTACAAATACAGCCTAGTCAAATTAGTCAGAGATTGCAGTGGCGTAAGGTCTGATATTTGATTGTTGCACATAGACAGCTTAGTCAAATTAGTCAGAAATTGCAGTGGCGTAAGGTCTGATATTTGATTGTTGTCCAGATTCAGCTTAGTCACATTAGTCAGAGATTGCAGTGGCGTAAGGTCTGATATTTGATTGTTGCCCAGCGATAGCTTCTTCTTTTTCCTACTTGACAGTATGCGGTTCGCTTCATTAATATCAGAAGTCCCAGCATAATTTAACAACATTTCAACAGTATGTCTGGCTTCGGGAGAAAGGCTTTTTTTGTGCAAGCACCAATCGGCAAAGCTGCTGAATTCTGCGGGATTGGGCTGTTGTTCTGACATGGCAATAAGATTTTAAATTTTTTACGAAAATAAGAATTCTTGGTCAACTTTTCCTCTAAACCCCAGAAATCCCGCGCCGAAACTCCTTAACCGCTTCAATCCTAGAAGCCATCAGCAAGCACCGAGACAATAAATTAATATCTAAGTCTGGCAGAACTTCGCTTTGGGCAATTTTTTCATAGCCGTGCGATCGCAAATGATACAGACCAAATAATCCATCCTCCCAAAACCAAACTTCCGGTACTCCCAAGGCTTGGTAGCGATTCAACTTGCTCTCTCCCCCACTGGTAAATACTACTTCGATGGCAAGATCGGGGGTTTTACCTGTTGATTTTCCAATTAAAAAAGATTCATCAGCTTGTACTGAGACTTCCTGTCCTTTCTCTTGAGTAAAGCTACCCAAAGGGTTAAACTCGATGTCTTTTTCCACAAAGTAGTCCATCAGCAGACCTGCGATCGTCCTGCTGAATGATTCGTGTTCTTGCGAAACTGCCAAAATTTCTACCTCGCCTTTGAAATAAAACAGTCTGATACCGGGGGAGTCGGAGAATCCCTGTTCGATTAGTTTGAATTGTTGCCAATCAATCCCGGAGTGAGTTAACCGTTGGTCTTTGGGCTTATCTAATATTAGTGTCATGGCGCGACCTCCTTTAACTATTATATTATCCTAGAAATGCGGCAACCGAAACCCGATCGCGCCCAGCAGCTTTCGCGCGATACAGCGACTCATCGGCGATCGCAATTAACGTCGCAGGCTGCGACATCGGCGCCGGAATGCAGCAAGCCACACCCAAACTCAGCGTGACATATTCGCTGACACCAGACTGCGCGTGAGGTATCTGCAAATCCCGCACCTGTTGAGCGATCCTTTCAGCAACGCAAGCCGCACCTTCAATATCCGTATTCGGCAAAACTACCGCAAATTCTTCTCCACCGTAACGCGCAACTAAATCAGCCGATCGCTTTACCGAACACTGGAGAACCTGCGCCACTTGCCGCAAACACTCATCCCCCGGTTGGTGGCCGTAAGTGTCGTTGTAAAGTTTGAAGTAATCGATATCGCACATAATCAAAGACAGCGGCGCTTCTTCCCTCGCCAAACGCCGCCATTCCGCATCCATATAATCATTAAAAAAGCGGCGGTTTCTTACCTCAGTCAAACTGTCGTAAGTTGCCAAATACTGCAAGGCTCGATTCACTGTTTCTAACTGCCGTTTCTGCTGCTGCAACTGGCGGTTGAGCACCGTCAACTGCTGTTCGGCTGCGTGGGTTCTCAGCAAGTTTCTAACCCTCGCCAACAGTTCCCTCTCGTCAAAAGGTTTGGAAATATAATCGTCAGCACCAGCATCCAAACTTTCGATCCGAGCTTCCATGCCCGATCGCGCTGTCAAAAAGATTACTGGAGTCGAACTCAACTCCGGCGTATTCCGAATCTCTTTGAGCAAATCCAGTCCGTTTTGTCGGGGCATGATTTGGTCGCTCAAAATCAAATTCGGCTGCAAACTTTTGGCTTTTTCCAAACCTTCAACCCCGTCCATCGCCACCGCAACTCGATAGTACGGACTCAATAAAGTTTGGAGGTAAGCCAGCAGAGAATAGTTGTCTTCTACTACCAGCAACAGCGGTAACTCTCGGCTGTCAGGCGTTAATTGTCCCCCATTATTTTTGTCGTCACAACTGTTAGAGTCCGGCAGCGGGGCGATCGCCCCAACATTTCCCTCGTCTGAGCAGCCAAATTCACTCATCCCTGCCAATTGGACGATCGCGCTTACCAACAGATTCGCCTCCACCGGCTTCGACAAATGCCTCTGAAACCCCGCAGAGAGGGCCGATGCCGAATCCTCCTCACGGACGCCTCCCGTCAGGGCCACCGCCGGCAGCAGTTCCCTTTGCTCGGACATTTCCATGGCTCTGATGCGGCGGATCAAATCGGAGCCGTCTGTTTCCGACACCGCCATATCGCTTACCAACACGTCGGGCCGCGACTGTTCCAACTGCGCCATCGCTTCGCAAGCGCTACCCACCGCTGTTACCTTGGCTCCAAATGCTTCCAGGGCAGTTTTGAGAAATTCCCGAATCTCGGCGCTGGTTTCCACCACCAGCACTTGCTTTCCGGCTAAGGGTTTGGGAACCGATTCCGCGTGGTTTTCGGTGCGGCCGATCGCGCTTTTGCGATCGTCGCGCGAATTGTTGCTGTGCGCTACGGGTAGCAGCACCCCAAACGTCGTCCCCATACCCAGGCCGGGACTGGAAGCCCAAACAGTTCCCCCGTGCAGTTCCACCAAATGCCGCACAATTGAGAGCCCCAACCCGAGCCGATTTTGTTCCTTCGACTGAAAGCTATCTGCGGGGCGGAAGTAGTCAAAGATGTGCGGCACAAATTTGGGTTCAATCCCGCAACCGCTGTCGCTGACGCGAATCAAGGTACCCGACTCTGTAGGCTCGATCCGCACTTCAACTGGGTCTGGTGTCGATTCTGGGGTGAATTTGATGGCGTTGGCCAGGAGGTTCCAGACTATTTGCTGCAAGCGCTCTACATCGGCCACAACGTAGCTGACGCCCGGGTAGAACTGTGTTTCTACGCGGAGGTTTTTGGCCTCGGCGGCGGGGCGGACGGTCTCAATAGCCGATTCTATGACAGATGGGAGGTGAACCCGAGCCAGGTTCAGGCGGACTTTCCCCCGCAGCAGCCGACTCAAATCGAGGAGATTGTCTATTTGGCGGTTTTGCAATTTGGCGTTGCGCTCGATGATTTCCAAAGCGCGGTTGGTGGTAGCTTCGTTTAACTTGCGCGATCGAGCTAGCTGCACCCATCCCAAAATCGCGCTCAGGGGCGATCGCAGTTCGTGTCCCGCAATGCCCAAAAAATCGTCTTTGGCGCGGTTGACTGCGGCTTGGGCTGCTTCAACGGCTTTGCGATCGGTGATGTCAAATCCGATCGCCAAATACTGACAGGGTTTCCCGTTAAAGTCCAAAAGCGGAACTACTGCTGCGTGCACCCAATAATCGCTGCCATTCTTGGCTTGGTTCTTCATTTCTCCTTGCCAAACTTCATTTTTGGCAACTGTTGACAGCAGATTTTTGATTAATTCCGAAGACTTATATTCCGAATGGAGGATGCAAAAATGGCTGCCTATTAGTTCAATACGCGAATAGTTAGAGATGCTGCACAGTCGATCGCTGACATAATTGATAATTCCTCGGGCGTCGGTTCTCACCGCCAGTGCCGATTGGTCGATCGCTACTTTAAAATCTAAACCTTCTTGCAGCGACGAATCTAGTTCTTTTATCGTAGAAATTTGACTGAGGCGATCGCGCCGCTCCTGGCTCCGCTCTTGAATTTCCATTGCTTCTATTGTCCCCTGATGACTGACACCTAATCTACTCGCATCCTGATTAATTATCACTGTTTTTTCCGCACCGGCAGGTGTAATATTTTGTATATTTTTATTTTCATGAATGCTCGGCAAACAGCACATCCACTCAGGAGTCATACCATTTGAGATTCGAGATTTTAGATGAGGAATGAACAAGAACTATCGGGGTTGGGGATAGCTGCCTACAGTGGCACTATTTTGGAAAACTGGAGTCACCTGAAATTTTATTTGAAGTTTAGACTAAAATTGGTCAATCTGAAGACAGATTTTCTCAGATCTGCCCGCTGGGCCGCTGGCTGCAAAAACCCAACTTTTTTCTGAAAATTACCATGCCGCATCTGGCACAAAATCTCTGCCCCAGGCTTTCGACTCTCCCGCATTCTGCCTCAACTCCACATCCCAGATATATTTGCAGGGCTTGACAGTTCCCAAATAATTGGCTGGGAAATGGCTAACAAAGTCTGTGTTTTGCGATCGTCAGCAACTTCAGTTAAATTATTTTCTCCTACCTCTTGACAGGTCTGTAAATGTTTTGTATTATAAAATGTAATACGACATTTAACCAAAGAGCAGCCCAACTGCATTAACGCACTCAACCATTAAAAGTTTGAGGAAAAGTTTCTGTGAATTTATCTATGAATTTAGACTTAGTACGCGAGCAATTTGAACAAAGAGCATTTGATTATGACGGTTTAATTCCCCGCCTCATTCCGCAGTATCGCGAGCAACACGAAATAATATTGCAATTAAAGTTCTAGATTTAGGCGCGGGAACTGGCATACTGTCTGCAATGATTTTGCAAGCATTTCCTCAAGCAAAAGTCACAGCCTTCGACATGGCGGAAAATATGCTAAAAGTTTGTCAAACTAACTTGTCCGCTTTCCAAGAACGCCTGACATTGCAGCAGGGAAACTTCGCCGAAGATGATTTCGGCAGCGGCTACGATTTAGTAGTTTCAGGGTTGGCAATCCACCACCTCGACGGCGAACAAAAAAAACAGCTATTTCACAAACTTTTTCACTCAATGAATGCCGGGGGAATCTTGCTAATCCGAGATATTGTCACAGGTGCTACCCCAAAGCTAACCGAGCAATACGAACATTTGTGGCGGCAGTACATAAAAGCTAATGGAGAAGACGATGCAGCGTGTTTTAACAGCTATCTAAAAGAAGATATTCCTTCCTCTGTCGAAGAACAAACAAAGTGGCTTGCAGAAGCTGGTTTTGCAGACGCAGCTTGTCACTGGCGCTATCTCAATTTTGCTATTTTTGGCGGAATTGTCCCCATGTAGAAGGCAAAGTTTTTCTAAAAACAATACCCCTTAATAAAGGTACGTTGTTGGGCTTTAGCCCTCTTTCGACATATATATAAAGAGGGCTGAAGCCCAACAACGTACCTATCTCTTTCCCAACAATAAAACCACGCTGCGACCTAAGGGGGATTTAGGGGGAGTGAGATTCAGCTATAAACGAGAGATACAAAAAAAATTATACTTGAGTTGACCGCATAATTTCACTCAATCCCTCTCCCAGTAAAAACAGATTAAATAAACCCGATATACCCACAAAATAACTCAATAAATTAAGTAAAAGGATGAACGATTCCCGATTAATAAAAATTAGCCGATATCTCAGCAAACACCTGCGCCACGCGCCCTCACGCATCGGCATTCAACTCGCGCCGGGGGGCTGGATTGCTGTTAGCGAACTCCTCGATGCTTGCCAAAAAAATAACTTTTCTGTTCAGCCTTACGAACTCAAGGAAGTAGTCGCCCAAAACGACAAACAGCGCTTTTCCTTCGACTCGACAGGCACTCTAATTCGGGCCAACCAAGGACACAGTATAGACGTTGACTTGCAGTTAGAACCTGCTGTTCCCCCAGATATTTTATATCACGGAACAGGTAAGACTGCCGTCGAGTCTATTCTCAGTGAAGGAATTCGGAAAATGTCGCGGCATCACGTTCATTTGTCGGCGGACATTCAAACAGCCCGTAAAGTAGGTGCCAGACACGGCATCCCGGCAGTCTTGATTGTAGATACCGCAGCAATGCAATGCGACGGCCATACATTTTACTGTTCGGATAACAAAGTTTGGTTGGTAGATATGGTGCCGCCCAATTATCTAAAAGTATATTGAGAAAATCCTGTTTGGTTCTAGCAAGTGTGCGGCAAATATTTTAAAATAAGAGTAACTAGGAGTTTTACAAGATGAGTGCGGAAGATATGGGCGATCGCGACAACAATTTTAATCAAAACAACCCTCAAAATCGAGGGCTGCTAGGATCGGGCTGGCGACCTCTCTACCGTCAATTTGATTGGGAACACCTGCTGCACTTAGCATCTAGCGACCCTGTAGAACTCGCTCAAAAAACTTTAGATGCAGCCAGCGATATCGCCGATGCCATGGGACGACACCAGTATACTTGGTGGGCGAATATCTTAAATGTATTTTCGGAAAATACTCGCTACGAAATAGACGAGTTTTGGGATTACATTACTCCGCAGCCAGTTTACCCGGATTACCGTTACAAAGATGTTTTAGTCACCGAAACGCCTGTTGTTCAATTGGTCAGCCGCGCTAGCATTCCCATCGACTACGTTCTCAACAAACTCCAAGAGATTGCTGTTTTCAAAGTTCTGGATTTGCTGGGGAAACCGGATGTGATTACCCAGTTTTTTATGGAACGGCATTTTTCTTATCCGCGGGAGCGATTTGTTAGCTGGGAACGCTTGGAAGTTTTGGGTACTGTTTATGCTTATTGGGGACAAGCAGGCTGCTGGCTGCAAATTGACAGCTACGACAGGGGTCGGCGGTGCTACACTCTGATCTGCAAAGATATTGCGCCGTTAGTTAGCAAGGCTACTTATAATTTAGCGGTGATTCTCAGCGGGTACAAAAGCCGTGTCGGACAGGTTCACAGTTACTTCCCTATTCGGACTTTTTCTGCGGAAGTTCAAAGTTTTACTGATACTGTTCAGCAGGCAATTCTCGACCAAAATCAGTTGGCTGTGTTGGTTAGTGGCGAACCGGGGACTGGCAAAACTGCTTGGACTCAAGCGGTAGCAAAGGAGATTTTAGTGCCGCTGGGTTATGTGATCTTTATCTTAGATCATGATGCTGTGGAAAATTTTGTGCCGCCGAGTTATTTGGAGCGGATTTGCATTATTATCAACGAGGCTGATAATTTGGCTCAAGATCGATCGACCGCAGCGGCCCAACGCAGTAACAAAACTGAACATATTTTGAGTTTGCTGGATGGAACTCTGTATCAAAGCGTGATGGACGAGCACGGGATTCAATTTCAGCAGAAACTCGTAGTGCTACTCACTTGCAACACGATTGAAAGATTAGATCCTGCGATGCTGCGGAAAGGGAGAGTGGATTTTACCAGTGAATTTACGCACAAATTTGTTTGACGAGGCACGTAAAGTCTCACACACTTTGGGCTATTCACGAAGGGGGATAGCCTTGCCGCGCGTACTGCTGCGCCACCTCAAATGTTGAATAATTATGAGGAAATTTCCTGAATGTCAAAGTTTCGGGAACAATTTATTAAGTACCTATGGACACATCCCCTAAAAAATGATATTACTGATGGGTGAGACCCTCCAAGGGTATCACCCAAAACAGCCAATCAGGGGAAGAGTGTTTTAGGTCTGAAATAGATTTTTCAAACTTGACAGCTATGGAGGAAATCCCAAATCGTGCAAACTAAGCCAGTTAAGCAAGAAATTCGACTGGGAAGGTATGCCGGGGGGAAAATCCCGATCGCCCACCAACCCCCTGATGCAGCCATGTCCGAAAATAAAGAGGGATTTCGGCGGTTTGTGGAGCGCTCCGCCGACGCCGTGGCAATGGTAGATTGTGAAATGCGCTATCTGTCGGTTTCTCGTCGCTGGGAAACAGATTGCGGGTTTGGTGGCGGTGAGGCCCTTGGTCGGTCTCATTGGGAACTGTTCCCAAATCTCCCGGAATATTGGCACCAAAATGCTCGCGCTTGTTTGGCGGGAGTTTTGGAATATAGCGAGTTTGTCGTAGGGCAATCGCCCGTATCTGTAGCAGGAAAAATCGAAGTTGGGGTCAGCGCTTCGGAAAAATGGGTATTTTTGCCGTGGAAAAATAACGAGGGTGCGATCGGCGGTTTGATCCTGTTTGCCGAAAAGATAACAGAAAGAAATTTCTACAATATATGGAGGCCCGGTGGCAAAAGCCAGCAGTTAGAAACAAAACTACAACTAACTCAAAATGCCCTCGACAATGCTGCTGATACAGTTTTTTTTACCACCTCCGACGGTCAAATTTGCTATGCGAATAAAGCGGCTTGCGATCGAGGAGGTTACTCGGAATCGGAACTGCTAAACCTGAGATTGAGCGACATCGATTCGCAATTGTCAGCATCGGATTGGCCAGATCGCTGGGTTGAACTCAAGCAGCAAAACAACCTTACTTTTGAAACCAGTTATAGAACTAAAAACGGCACCAGTTTTCCCGTCGAAGTTCAAGTCAATTATTTAGAATACGACGGCTGCGAATACTGCTGCACGATCGCCCGCGACATTTGGGCTCGCCTCGCAGCAAAATCTGCGCTTTTAGAGGCAAAAGAGCAACTTCAAGCCGTCTTGGATGCGGTGCCCGGATTAGTTTCTTGGGTAAGTTCCGATTTGCGCTACTTGGGAGTAAACCGACATTTAGCTTCCGCTTACCAAATGCCTGCGGAACTATTTACAGGTAAAAAAGTAGGTTTTTTAGATACAAGTCCCAAATTTAACGACTTAGTATACGATTTTTTTGTCGGCTCGAACCATAAGACCTCTCAAGAAGTAACAGCGAGCATCAGAGGAGAAAATAAAACTTATTTAATTGTGGCTCAAAAATATCAAAAAAATACGGCAGCAGTATTTGTGGGATTGGACATTACAGAAAGCAAACAGTCTTTGTTGGCTTTGCAAGAATCGGAAGAACGCCTGCGCCAGCAAGCGGCAAAATTAGAGCGGACGCTGTTAGTTTTGCAGCAAACTCAAACTCAACTGATTCAAACAGAAAAGATGTCATCTCTAGGGCAGTTGGTAGCAGGAATAGCGCATGAAATCAACAATCCAGTTAGTTTCATTTCTGGCAACGTCAGCCACGCCACTGGCTACATTCAAGAACTGCTGCGTTCGATCGACCTTTACCAAAAAAATTATCCCGATCCAGCTCCGGAAATTCAAGATTTGATGGAAGAATTAGACTTAGACTTCATCAAAAAAGACATACCAAAACTGCTAAATTCAATGAAAGTCGGTTCGGAGAGAATTCGGGATGTTGTGCGATCGCTCCGCTTGTTCTCGCGTACTGACGAACCTGAAATGAAGCCTGCGGATATCCATGAAGGTTTGGACAGCACTGTGCTGATCTTGCAAAATCGCCTCCAAGCTAAAGGGGGACGGCCGGGTATTTCTCTAGTTAAGGAATACGGGAATTTGCCGCGAGTCCGCTGCTATCCGGGACAGTTAAATCAAGTGTTCATGCACTTGTTGACAAATGCGATCGACGCTTTGGAAGCAGAGGGAAGAAATCCGGAAAAGTATGGTACAATCCAAAATCAGTCTTTGTTGTCTGCCGGTAGCTCGGGAACTGAAATATTCAATCCCGAAATTCGGATTCGGACAGAAGTGATAGGGGAGAGCGAAGTGGCGATCGCCATTAGCGACAACGGCCCTGGAATGACTGAAGAAGTTCTCTGCCGTATCTTTGACCCTTTATTTACCACTAAATGTCAGGCCACGAGCACAGGTTTGGGATTGGCAATATCCCAGCATTTGGTAGTAGAAAAGCATGGTGGTGACTTGCTGTGTATTTCTCGTCCGGGAGAGGGAACTGAGTTAATCGTTAAAATTGCGATCGGTAACGATTAATCGATTCGATCCAAACCTGGAATTATTTGAGGGTGCTTTTCCTATCAGAATGTGGCGACTAAGGACTAATGTTTTTTCACTAAGTTTTGTAGGTGCGTCAGGAATGAATCTTATACGAGATACCAATCATTTTTTGCCTGAGGCACCCTACAAAATCTACAATCTACAATCTAAAATCTAAAATAATATGGTAATTGAATGGCTGAGATTTAAAGTACCTCGCGAAAAATGGGAACAGTTTATTCTGCGAGATGAAGAAGTTTGGACGGCCGGACTCAAAAGTTTTCCCGGTTATTTGGGCAAAGAAGTTTGGGTGGATGCGGTGGAAAATGAGGTGCTGATGTTGATTCGCTGGGAAACTAGGGAACAGTGGAACTCGGTGCCGCAAAGCACAATCGATGAGTTGGATGCTAAAATGGGGGATTTGCAAATGCCGATCGTCGAAAGTCGCGAATATCAAGTTCGCAAGTTTTTGCATTAGTATCGCAACTCGTACAATCATCGCAGTGTTTGGTATTTGGTATAAAGGGCGATCGCTCTTTCATTTTAGGCGATCGGTCGTCAGAAACACGAAAGGGCGATCGCTATGAGTTTTGGTAGGGCGATCGCGCTTCACTAAAGTCACATGAAAAGCCGATAAATGTTGGGTTGAGGGAGGAAACTCAATCTATGCCAGACAGCGATCGCTCTTAAACTCAGCACTTCCAGGGAGGTGTTCCGGGAGGACAGATGGGTCGTTGAGTTGGTTGCGGACGAGGTTGTATAGTTGGTTGTGGATTTGGTGAGGGTGGATTATATGGGCGATCGGGTTGATTTTCCGGTGACAAATACTTCCTGGCATCTACCCATGCAGCCGCATATCCAATACTATTACTGTTGTAGGCAATCCACATATAGCCATTCTCACCCCAACCTGTACTCCAGGAATTTTTGATTAACCACGCCTTTTTGCTATCATCCCACCCAACTAGGGTGACAGCGTGGTTAACATTCTGTGATGCGTTTTCATTAAAAACTCCACCTGTGTAGGCTTGAAACAATTCGGTCACAGTTACCGCTACAGCTAAAGAACCATGTTCGCACAAAGCTTGTTTTAGGTCAGAGACGCTTGGAATGTCTGTATCATCTCGTACAGCGTTCCAAGTTTCAGCTTGAAATTTTAAATTGTTACCAATAGATGGACAAGGTAAATCACTTCCTTGATAGGGTATCGATTGTTCTAACGCCAAACCTTCTTTCGTCATAAGTTCAAAGGCAGAGTGATACCATCCCCCTCCACAACCATAACTTCCGGGCTTGCTACAATTGAGAACTTGCTGTTCTGAGCCATCTGCAAAGTTCTGTACCTGCTGATAAGTTAAATTATTGTGGAACAGTGCACTCGACTCAAAAGCTGAAACAGCAGCAAAAGCCCAGCAACTACCGCAAGCGCCTTGATTGCGGACGGGAGTAACTTTATCTAAGCTGCGCCAGTCAAAAGCACTAGCACTGGCAGAACAAACAGATGATCTTTGGCCAGGGCTACGGGGGAGTGAGCGCAGGAGGCGTGAAGATGACAGATTTTGCTGACGCGCTCGCCCTAACCAGTTTTGTGGCGGTCTAGTTCCTGCTAATTGATTCAGGGGTCGATTTAAAGCGGGATTATTACCTACTGTAAAGGTAGGATTTATGCCTCTAGAACGCATTTTGTTGAGTTCTTGTTGGAGTCGCGATTGACTAACTTGAGACATTTTATTATCCAGATTAGAACGATCAAAAGAAAAGTCAGCACTAGAGGAAAATTGCCAAGTACCGAAAATCATTAACACTGCAAGGAAGAGGAGAAGAAATTTTTGGTTGCGTTTCATAACACCTAGTTAAGAATTTGTACATTAAGCCTATAAGTATTTAAAGGAGGTTGCTCCTTTTCCCAAGGACGGTTGTAATGGAACTCTAAAAGGCTGGAACCCAGAGATTGTCCCTGAAAACAGAAAACCTTGTATTGATTTCCAGTCTGTTCTAAAACTGGCTTCCCCAATGGTGCAAGTTTTTCATAACTATTCTTCACTACTTGCCAACTGTAATCATTTCCTATGCCTGTCCCTAATCGAACAATTAAAATATTGCCAACAGTTGCTCTAATTTGACGCTCATTGTCTGAGTCAGTTAGCCTGATAAATCCATTTTTTGTGTTAGTTCGTACATAAATTCGATAGTTTTTGTCTGGAAGACTATTGTTGGCTCTTTGAGGTTTGTATTGAAGTTCCAGCAAACTAGAACCCGCAGAGTTTACCTGAAAACGTAATACTTGATAAGCTGTACTTCCAGGCTTTGACTCCGTTGGCTTTTCGACAGAATCTTCCAAAAGTTTAAGCTTATTTTGACTATTTGCTGGTAATTGCCAACTATAACCTGTAGCTGGATTAGTCACTAAACGCACCACTAAGATGTCGCCTGAATTTAAGTTCACCTCCCTGTTATTGTCTGAATCATTCACACCAAGACTTACAGGAATGCTGGATATTTGTACATTCAGCCTATAGATTTGGTTAGAGGGGGTCTTATTTTGCCCTTTAGGCTGATTTTGAAGCTCTAGTACACTGGAGCCAGCAGACTTTACCTGGAAGTGAAATACTTGAGAAATTGTACTATTTAGCTGCGGGTTTATTGCAGGTTCTAAAACGGGATTTTTCAGTAGTTTAAGTTGGTTTTTATTACTTTCAGCTAACTGCCAACCGTAACCAGTGCCTGGATTACTAGCTAACCGAACAAATAGAATCTGACTTTTTTTTAAATTTACTATTTGACCGTTATTTTCATCGGTCATACTGACGCTGGCAGAAATCTTTGAGCTAGAATCACAGACTGTATTTGTATTGGATTCAGCAGCAAATATCTGATTAGCTTGCAAAGAGTAGCCAATCGAATTTAATGCTAATCCTAAGCTAGTGGTAATAGAAATAATTCCGAGCAAAAAAAATAGATGTTTCATGACTCAATGCCTCAATTAATATACCGCATCTATTAGCCTGTAAGGTTTTGAGTGGTTAGTTTTCCAGGAGAAACTTTTATCTCGACCATATTGACTCGTCTTTGGTTACTACCATTACAAGGAACTGTATCACTGTTTTTCATGGAAAATGCTTCGTTATTTACACAAAAAGATTGTTGCCCCTTACCCCAATTGCCATCACTATCTTCTGCATAAAAGTAAACTATCCCCTGATATTCCTCTCCTATGGCAACAGTTCGACATGAGTCAGGTTCAATTGAAAACCATCCCCTTGTAACCCATCCATTCTGTCCAGAATTTTTAGCAAATACAAACTGTACTTCTTTTTTGGAATTTTGTTGATTGCATAATTTTAGATAAGTAACGCTTGGCGCTGTTAAACCTAAAACTAGCATATCATTTAAAAAAGAATTTATTGAAACTCCTCTTTGATATAAGCTGAGCCTTTCCCCACCGAACCCTCCCCTTTCAATTCCATGAATGCCAACTAACTTACCATTGTAGTCAAAAATTGGAGCACCACTCATGCCATTTTCAACTTTAGCATCTCTATAGACTAAGCCATAACCTTCATTCGATAATAGGAGTCTGTTATCTACAAATTTACCCGCAGTGAACTCAGGGAATGATTTTGAACTCGGCCAACCGTAAATGTAAATAGTATCTTGTGCGGTCAATTTATCAGAATCACCCCAACTAGGTATTTTATAAGTTTGTGTTGTACGCAACGTTAGCAAAGCTAAATCTGTACTATTCATTTCGATTACTTCAGCATTGGTTATATCGCGCTCAATACCATCGGGAGTTACTATCTTGTATTGCTTGCTAGATGTTGCAACGTGCTTGGCTGTTAAGATATAGTAAGTGTTAACCTCTTTAGTCTTTTTGCCTACAATTACTCCCGATCCAGCCTTAATAAATTCTCCCTGCTTTAAGGGGTCAGGAGTCTTAATTAAAACTGTTACTTCTCTAGCAATATTTTCAACTTCACTGCTCGGTATAGTAGTTCCTAGTAGAGGGTAAATAACTACAGCTATAATACTTATTATGAAGATTAATATAAATCGGCTGATACACTTCTTCATTCAATTAATATCCTGGTTAATAAAGTGCTTTGTTACGATTTAATTTAGTGTAAATATTAATGGGAATTGCCCAGCTATATGGCTCTTCTGGATTTGTATCGGAATCAATGCTCCATCCACTGTTGATGTAGTTGTGTCTGCTATTAATTCCTACAATTTTTCCTTGACTGTTCAGTAGCGGTCCACCAATCATTCCCTCTTGAATGTTGCTAGTTAATCCTAGGTGTCCAACTCCACTAGCAGCATTGCCTAAAAATTTTATTTTGCCATTTGTGAATTTAAATCTATCTCGTGTTCGAGACAAATCTGGTTCCAAGAGATATCCAGCGGCGAAAACTTCTTTCCCTTCAATCAAAGAAGATGAATCTCCAAGAGAGGCGACTTGATAGTTATTAGTGCTAAAAAACTCTAGTTCTATTAGTCTGTTACCATCGGCTTGGACTAACCTCCTAGACAGATCGGCATTATAGATTTGATTGTCATTTGTCTGAATTCGATAGGAGTTTGACTCCAAAGTTCGCTCATAAGTTAAAACACTATAAATTTGCCCTTTTTTTTCTGATTCTCTGCGAATTAAAACTCCTGATTTTTGGGAATCTCCTATTAGCACTCTGACTGTAATTTGTCGAGCTAGCTCTTCTAACCTTGATATTGGCTCTTGGGAAGCAAGAGGTGTAGAGGAATTGTCTGGAACAATACTCGGATCAGAAGCAGTAGCCGTTTGTTTCGGTTGTTGATCCTCAATTTCTGATCGGGGGGTAGTTAAGGTGGCAATGTTGATGCCTTGCGATCGCGCTAGTGGCACAACTGCTTCTATCGGGATTGCCCAACTAGAACGAATGACTAAATCTCGCGATTCTCTAAATTCGCGAACGAGGGAACCATCTTTGCCCGTATACAAAATGTTTCCACCGCCGATCGGGTTATTGTTCTTGCCATTAACCCCAACTACTTGACCTTCAAGGTTGAGCAGTGGCCCTCCGCTCATGCCTTTGCGAATGTCTAGAAAGTAACCTATACGATAGCCGCGCCTCATCGGTTTCTCAATTACAAGCGAAATTTCTCCTGTATCAGTACAGACAAATTCTGGAGGTTTAGGTATGCCTGTTGTCACGGGAAATCCGGCAGCTAAAACTCGATCTTTCCTTTGAGGAGATAAAGCTAGCCCAGGCGCTAGTTTAGCAATTTCGTAGTTGTCATTCTTACTTGAAAACTGTAATATTCCTATATCGTCGCCTGTTTCAGGTTCATCAAATCTAGCGATTAATATAGCTTTATAGATGGCTCCGTCAGCAGTCTTAATTTCATAGGATGAACCTTGAGGGATAACGTGACCGTTAGTAACAACTTTATAAAGAAAGCCTTGTTTGTTGTCGGCTGGCTTCTTGTGGATTAAAAATCCTGAGCCTAGCGGCTTCCCATCGGCTGATAAAATCACCACAGTTATGGAACGTGCTATCTCACACAACCTGTTTCTTTGCAGAGTTGACTGCTGTTCAGTTGTTAAATTACCGAAAAAAACTGATTTAGCTAGACTGTTGCTACAGCTTGGTAGCTGTATTTGTAATGCTAGAAAAAAAATGCTAATGCTGGCAAAAGTTTTATATGAGTAGAAGTTCATAAAATTAATAATTGCCGCTTAGATAAAGTTGACTTTAAGTTAGCCTAATAGCTATTTTCTTAGGCAGGGTAATTTGTCTCTCATTTGTAGTGGGCCGACTGGAAGCCGACCCACCAGAGGTTAACTTGCTTTTTTCCGACAGTTAGGATTTGACCGATTTTGAATGAAACTTTTTACGTCGATATACACTTTTCCAGCGTTCCTTGAAGCTTCGGAGACACCGCAATTGTTCCGATAAGGACCTGAAAAGTTAAATATTTGCTCAATCGCATCGTTGGCATTTCGACTAGGTGGGAGCGTGAATAATACCCGACCTTCGCAAGTGCCACCCTGAGTACGAGCAGCGCAAACAGTATCGTAGCCTCTGATTCGCTCAGTAGTGATGAAATCGAGAGTTCCGTCCTCGTAGTATTGCTGGAACCTTTGAGAAACTATCTGACAGCGCTTTTCTGGTGTAAATTCTGAACCAAAACCTGGATAAACCCAGACAATTAGCGGAACTTCCCCTTTTGTAGCTGTCTTCACAATTGTGGCTGGTTCACCATTGCTTGTACCGCAATAGAAAACAGTTCCGGTGTTGTTTTGAGCGCGACTGGGTGGAGTAATGGCAGTTGCAGTACCAACCGCTAGTAGGACAGTGGCAATAAACTTTTGAAAGAACGCATTTCTCATGGTTATTTATTTTTTGTAGGTGATAGTGGATTCTGCTACTCAATTACTTTTTTTGAATTGTATTCAATCCTATTTTTTTTGTCTAGCACAAAAAAGTTCAAATTTGTCAACCTTTTTCCTCTGCTTTCACTCTTTTTAATAGAATTTTGTACAAAAAAGGATAAAAATGTACTATAATGTTTTCAAATGTGATATACAATACACAAAACTATCATATCTCCCTAATCAGATGAATCTTAAAGAAGCCTTAACTCTCGCCGATCGCATAGTCTTCGAGAAAACTGGTCAACACCTTGACGATTTACAAGCAGCGGTACTCAAAGGCACTCTAGAGCGTGAGACATACAAGCACATAGCCAAAGACTTTGACTGTTCGGAAAGTAGTGTGAGGAAAGTGGGCGCAGAGTTATGGGAAATACTTTCAGAAGAGTTGGGGGAAGATGTTAGTAAATCAAATTTATCTTCGGCAATAGAGAGGTTGCAAGTCTCCTTGTTCTCATCAAATGTTGCACAAGACTCTGTGCAAATTAGGAATATTAATTATTGTGGAGAAGCTAGACACCCACCAGAACAAAGAAACTCACACCCACCAAATCAAGAAACATCTAACTCAAAACAAAGCAAAACTCTACATCAAGATTTAAGCGAAATGCCGGAGTTGGGTAATTTCTTCGATCGCACCCACGAACTCCAAACCCTCACAACCTGGATTCTACAACAAAACTGCCGCCTCATCACCCTCACCGGTATCAGCGGAATCGGCAAAACATCCCTAGCAGTCCAACTCGTACAACAAATCAAACACGAGTTTGAGTACGCAGTTTGGTGCACGCTAGACGAATTCCCCACCATCGATAAATTTCAATCAAACCTAATACAGCTTTTTTCCAATTCCGAAAACCTAGATTCATCCCCAACCAACCAGAAACGCTTACCACTAATTAAATATTTACAAAACCATCGCTGTTTAATAGTCTTGGATGACGTTCACAACCTTTTGTCTAGCGGCGAATTAGCAGGAAAGTATCAACCAAAATACGAAGAATATCGCTCTTTATTCAAACAGATAGAAAAATTATCTCATCACAGTTGCTTTCTGCTAATCGGTTGGGAACCACCGAAAGAAGTTCCTCAACTCACAAGCGAAAATACTCCCATTCGTACCTTACAACTCACTGGTTTAGACACCGCAGCCGCACGGAAAATTCTCAGAGATAAAGGATTAACAGAAATCGATAACTGCGAAACACTGATTCACCGCTACCAAGGCAATCCGTTATGGTTAAAAAGCGTGGCGACTTTGATTCAAGAGTTGGGAATCGGTGTGGCAGACTTATTAATAGATGATACCATATTGTTGCCGGAAGATTTGAAAGATGTTTTAGATGAGCAGTTCGATCGCACTTCCGAACTAGAAAAACAAGTCCTGTCATTGTTGGCGAAAGAAAACCAGCCAGTCAACCTAGCAAAATTGCTCCAAAATGGACAAATATCATCATCAGATTTGCTAAACGCCTTGCAATCTCTATCGCGGCGCTGTTTGATTGAAAAACAGGGAAGTCTTTACACTCTCTCACCTGTACTGAAGCAGTATATCAAAGGATTGTAACCGAGATGTTGTACTAATATCAATAAGCCTTTTATTTCTTAGTCTGCGGAGGCAGACTTTGTTTGTGTAGTAGCGGTTTCAACCGCCAAATCATAAAAGAGGGTGACTGTGCTATCATAAAATACAAAACATATTGAGTCGAGTTATATGACAACAATAACTACAGTCACAACAGCCTCCCAACTCGCTGATTACTACATCTGGTTCGCGAATGATGTAGGCTCCTACCTCAGCAACCACAAGCTACAAAAACTCTTGTACTACGCCCAAGCATGGTATTTAGCCTTTGAAGATACACCGCTGTTTGATGAAGATTTTGAAGCTTGGGTACACGGGCCGACTATCCCGGCTTTATTTTATGAATACAAAGAACAATTTGACTTTAAGCCAATTCTGAAAGAAGTCGAAAAACCAGAGTTTCCCAAAGAAGTACAAGAGTTTTTAGACGAGTTATCCGATGATTACCTCTTTCGGGATGCCTATGAGTTAGAATTGATGGTGCGACGCGAAGATCCTTGGATTAATGCTAGAGGTGAGTTGCCAAAAGATGAACCTTCTCATGCTATTATTACCAAGGAATCAATGAAAAAATTTTACAAAAGCCGTGTCATCGAAGAAGCATAAAAAAAGACAAGATACAGAGATTCGCAGTCAACCATCTTCGGCAAGGAGAGAGGTTGTCAATATCCAAATTCCAGAAGGAATTAGTTTTTCTTTCAGGTATTATCAGGATGAGAAAAATAAGTTCTCAATTGGCGGTAGAGATGCTAAGTATCTAGCATCTCTATTGAGACGGCTGCGGGATTTGTCGCAATTGAATGCTCAAGAAGTTATCAATAATCAGAGTAAAAGTTTGCGTTGTCATGGCATAGCTTGGCAAAATACTACCGAACCTAATGGCTTCGGAATTCCCAATGAATCTGCGCTAGTAAATATGCCCTACCAGTTTCAAATCTCTGCTAATGAATACGGCAGGGTACATGGATTTTTTAGTGAAAATGTTTTTTATATTGTCTGGCTAGATCCAGAGCACAATCTTTACAGTTGAAATTATAATAAACTACCCACGGTCAGGACACGACACTCCCGTGTCCGACCTTGATATTGTGCACTTCGACTAAAGAAACCGGGTTTTTTACCGATTCTGTGGAACTCACGAAATATTATCGCAAAAAACCCGGTTTCTGAACCCCATGCGTAAGTCCTAATTTTAAGCAAATTTAGCATAGAGAGCTGAAATAAAATTAACGCTTAAAAAGCCGACTGCTAGGACGAGGATGATAAAGATTGTGATACTGAGAATAGACTTGAGCCGATCGGCATTTTCGGGTTTTTCTGATTTCATTTGTCAAGTCTTGCTGTAAATTATATCTGAGAAATTGAGAAAAAGTAAATTATACCAATGCACGAACAAAAACGCAACTACCGATCGCCTAAAAGCTTCGATCGCCCTCAGTAGGTGGCAGTTTTAATCTCAAATCGAAAAATGGAAAATCTAAAATCGACTGGCCTGTGCAGCAATTGTCGATCGCCTGCCTGCGATCGCGCCCCCGTCCTGTAAAATAGAGGGCGCCTTGGGGCTCAGCTTTTAACAGCCCCAATTGTGGGCGACAGCAAGACCACAAGCAAATACATAATAATGTGTCAATCATCCTTAACTTACTGAATTAGGTAAAAATAGAAGAGTGCGCGGCAATAATCAAAAACATATAACTGAAAAAAGGATATAAATGAATGCTCCACCCAGTCTCGCAACCTTACCAACAACGAGAAAATACTATGACCCAAAGAGCCGTGCGGAAGCCAAACCCCTCTGTTAGAAACCGCTTGAGGCCAAGTTTTCCTCAAAGGCACTGGCTGGAGGTGGCAGAGTACGCCTCTCTGGCGGCCTCTGGTTTGGGTTCCTTGGCGGTGGCAGTGTCTGGTCAAGCTTTTTACGGGGTGGCTCCCCTAACCTTGGCTTTGTCGCTGAATGTGGCTAATCGGTATCGGTTCGAGCAGCAAGTGCGGGTTCATCAAACTTCGGAATTGGCCCAAGTACAAAAGTCTGTAAATAAGGTCGAAAAAACGGCGGTAACGGTAATTGTTAAATTGCGGAGGCATTTGTCAGCAGATATTGCAGCGCTGCGCCAGCAAATGGCTGCATTGCCTAGGAATGCAGCTTTTGAGGAGTCGATCGACATTGAGCGGCAATTGCTGAGTTTGGGAGAGTCGGTAGCTTCTTTGCAAGAAATTGTGGCGTCTGCTGTGCTCGATGTTCGCCAGCAGGTGAGGGAACAAATGCAAGATTTATCGGTGGGCCAACCGACAAATATCGAAGCTGTGGAACAGGCGATAGAACAACTGCAAAGTGCGATGAAGAGCTTGACAGAAACTGCTCTCACCCGAGATGACTGGGAATTAGTAAATACTCGATTTTTGGAAATCCAGAAAGTTATGGCTAATCTGCAAAGCCAAGTGCAAGCTCCTGCGTACCAATCGACTCCGGATTTGTCTGTAGTTCAAGCTCAAATTCACCGTTTGGAACACGAGCAGCAAGAAGTTGTCAAACCTCATCTCAAGCGCTTAATCTCGGTTGTCAAGGAGTTGCAAAACAGTTGACAGTTGACAGTTGACAGTTGACAGTTGGCAGTTGGCAGGGGAGCATCTGGTTTTGGCAAAAAGCATTTTTTTTTACAGTGCTGTCCCCACTCGCGTATTGTACAATACGCGAGCGGGGACAGCACTACAAATGCAAAACTGAGATACACCCGTTGGCAGTTCGCAGTTGTAATTGTTCATTAGGAATGAGAATTAAATAACTTACAATTTTAATTATTGTGGGATGGGCGTCCCGCCCGTCCCGAAAAGACGGGCGGGACGCCCATCCCACAAATATCTATAAGTTATTAAATTTTCGTTCCTTAGTCAGTTGTAATTGATCGTTAGTCATCACTCAGAAGGAAGATTTTCCCCCTCTCCCCCCTCTCTCCCTCTCCGCCTCTCCCCTTCTCCCCCCTCTCCCCTTCTCCGCCTCTCCCCTTCTCCTCCTCTCCCCCTCTCCCGGCTGGAGTCGAATTTTTTAGACAACTGTGTTACAAATTGAAAAGGTAATCTGTCTAGTTCACCTGTTTTCAACCTGTTACAAGAAAATTAAATGACCGCAACCGTAACTGTTACTGATAACCCGTTATTAATTGGCAAAGGATTGCCACCGTTTGATGCGATCGCACCAGAACACGTAGTCCCCGCCGTTACGCAACTGCTGACGGAACTAGAAGCCGAGTTAGCTGCCTTAGAAGCCTCTGTTGAGCCGACTTGGAGCGGCTTGGTAGAACCATTGCAGCGGCTCGGAGAGCGTTTAAATTGGACTTGGAGCATTGTCGGACATTTGATGGGGGTGAAAAATAGTCCGGAATTGCGATCGGCTCACGAAACAGTGCAGCCAGAAGTAGTAAAATTTGCGAGCAAGCTCAGTCAGAGCAAACCGCTTTATGAAGGTTTTAAAGCGCTGCGGGCCAGCGAAAATTGGGACAGTTTAGAGCCAGCTCAACAGCGAATTGTCGAAGCCTCCCTCCGAGATGCTCAACTCTCCGGCGTCGGTTTAGAAGGCGAGCAAAAAGAGCGTTTCAATGCCATTCAATTAGAAATGGCAGAAATTACTACTCAATTTTCCAATCATGTCCTCGACGCTACCAAAGCTTTCAGTATCACCCTCACAAACAAAGACGAAATTGACGGTTTACCGCCGAGTTTGTTGAGTTTAGCAGCTCAAGCGGCTCGCAGTGCCGGCGCCGAAAATGCGGATGCCGAAAATGGCCCTTGGCGGATTACTTTAGACTTTCCGAGTTACGGGCCTTTCATGCAGCACAGCACTCGCCGCGATTTGCGCGAAAAGTTGTACAAAGCTTTGATCGGCAGAGCTAGCAGTGGAGATTTGAATAACTGGCCTTTGACCGATCGCATTTTAGCACTGCGCCACGAAAAAGCAGCTTTGCTCGGGTTTAGCAGTTATGCCGAATTGAGCTTGGCGAGCAAAATGGCTCCTAACGTTACAGCAGTGGAAGCTTTGTTAGAAGAATTGCGCTTGGCTAGCTACGATGCTGCTGTCAAAGATTTAGAAGAATTAAAAGCTTTTGCTGCCTCTAAAGGTGCGCTGGAAGCTGAGGATTTGAAGCACTGGGATATTGGTTTTTGGTCGGAAAGGCAGCGGGAAGAAAAGTTTGCTTTTAGTGCCGAAGAATTGCGTCCTTATTTTGCTTTGCCGCAGGTATTGGAGGGGTTATTTGGATTAGTAAAGCGGCTGTTCGGCGTGACGGTAACGGCGACGGACGGTCAAGCTCCTGTCTGGCACAAAGACGTGCGCTATTTTAGAATAGATGATGAAGCCGGAAATGCGATCGCCAATTTCTATCTAGACCCCTACAGCCGCCCAGAAGAAAAGCGCGGCGGTGCTTGGATGGATGAGTGCGTGGTGCGCGCTAAGTTTGTGGAAGCGGGAAAAACAACAACGCGCTTACCTGTGGCGTATTTGGTGTGCAACCAAAGCCCTCCGGTTGATGGGAAACCGAGTTTAATGACTTTTGTGGAAGTAGAAACTTTGTTTCACGAATTCGGCCACGGTTTGCAGCATATGCTAACAACGGTAGACTATCCGGGGGCTTCTGGCATCAATAATGTTGAGTGGGATGCGGTGGAATTGCCCAGTCAATTTATGGAAAATTGGTGTTACGATAGGGCGACTTTGTTCGGGATGGCAAAACATTACCAAACTGGGGAAACTTTGCCGGAACACTATTACCAAAAGCTGTTAGCAGCGCGCCACTACATGAGCGGCAGTGCCATGCTCAGGCAAGTACATTTTAGCAGTGTTGATATTGAATTGCACCACCGCTATCGATCGGGCGGCAGCGAAACTGTGGCGGATGTCCGCAACCGCATCGCTAAAACGACAACTGTTTTGCCTCCTCTGGAAGAAGACGCATTTTTGTGCGCTTTCGGACACATTTTTGCGGGCGGCTATGCGGCGGGCTATTACAGCTATAAATGGGCGGAAGTCCTTAGTGCTGATGCTTTTGCGGCGTTTGAGGAGGCGGGTTTGGAAGATGAAAGTGCGATCGCCTCTACAGGTAAACTCTTCCGAGATACAGTGTTAGGATTGGGTGGCAGTTTGCACCCGATGGAAGTGTTTAAAACATTCCGAGGACGCGAACCGAGCACTAAAGCTTTGTTGAGACACAGCGGTTTAGTTGCGGCTTAACAAACTGTCCAATAATTGAGGATTAATGCAGGTAAATTCATCTGCATTAATCCCGCTAAAAAGCGGGATTAAAAAGTTTGTAGTGAGGACTTTAGTCCTATAATTTTTATTTACATATAATCCAATACAGTTCACTTAAGGTAGATTCCCCCTAATCCCTAATCCCTTAAAGTTCGGATGGCGTATTAGACGCAACTTTCATATTAATAAATAAAGGTACGTTGTTGGGCTTTAGCCCTCTTTATCTATACTTCTAAAGAGGGCTAAAGCCCAACAACGTACCTAATTTTATAAGAACAATATCGAAGGGTTATAGTAACACTTTTAAATTGGTATTAATAGGACTAAAGTCCTCACTACGAAACATTTTTTTTGTAGAACATCATGCAACAAACATCTGTAGTTTGGCACATCATCCCCAATTTGCCACAAAAAGATTGGGGATGATGTACGCGCCACGTGGCTATCCCGTAGGTAATCGCCAGCAGCTTTTGGATTAGCTTGAAGGCCCATCAAAGCAGCATCAATCTCAATACTGTCAGTATAAACTGCCTTTCGTGAATATTTTCTATCATTAATCAGTGATGGTACTTAACTTTCCCTCCACCTGAAACTTCCTTTATATTTCGCAACATTTACTGGCGGTTTTCTCCATACAGCTAAAGCTTTTATTCGCAACGAAAAATTGAGAATTTTACCGAATCTTTAACATCCAGCGGTCACCAGCGGTAGTTTTTTAAAGTTTTGATAAAGATTGGCAGACTCTGCTTCAAAAAAGAGCAAAAAATGAAGGTGAAAATTTAAAACTTTTTGTTATGAATAATTTTAACTTGCCAGAAAAAATGTATTTATATATGATAATAAGTAAGGATTGATAGTTACTTGTTCACCTATAGATTGAGATATTCATGGATATTCAATTAATTAATATCGGCTTTGGTAATATTGTGTCGGCTAACCGAGTGATTGCCATTGTCAGTCCCGAGTCAGCGCCAATTAAGCGTATAATTACTGATGCGCGGGAGCGCGGACAACTGGTTGATGCTACTTACGGCCGCCGCACGAGGGCGGTAATTATTACTGATTCGAGTCACGTTATCCTCTCGGCGATTCAGCCGGAAACGGTTGCTAATCGTTTTGCGATCGGCAAAGACGGTCAAGGTCGGGATGATTGAGGTTTGTTGGTTGCAATTTGAGCACTTACAGTCTAGAGTAAGCGAAAACTCAAATTGTGACACGTTTCTCTTCTAAAAATGAAATCCGGTAAATTAATTGTTCTGACGGGGCCTAGCGGTGTGGGGAAAGGCACCCTAGTGCGATCGCTCCTCAACCGCCATCCCGAATTATATCTTTCGGTATCGGTGACAACTCGTAAGCCCCGCGAGGGAGAAATTGAGGGACAACACTACTATTTTGTCAGCCGCAGCCGTTTTGAGGAAATGGTTGAGGCTGGCGAATTGGCTGAATGGGCTGAGTTTGCTGGCAATTTTTACGGTACTCCATTTTTTGCTCTCAAACAGGGAATCGGCGAGGGAAAATGGGTAATCCTGGAAATTGAACTCGAAGGAGCAAGGCAAATTAGAAATAAGTTTTCTGAAGCTTTGCGAATTTTTATTTTACCTCCTTCTTGGGAAGAATTGGAGCGCAGGCTGCGGAGTCGGGGTCAAGATTCCGAAATTGCGATCGCCCGTCGGTTGCTGCGGGCTAAAGAGGAGATTGAAGCTGCGGGCGAATTCGACTTCCAAGTTGTCAACGACGATTTAGAAGTTGCTTTAAAAAAACTAGAATCCGTGTTGTTTGTCAGCGACCGGAAATGATATGATGATGATTTGATATTATAGCCTTTCGAGCGAAAGATTCGCGGACGATTGGGCATATACCAATTACCAATTACCAATTACCAATTACCAATTACCAATTACCAATTACCAATTACCAATTACCAATTACCAATTACCAATTACCAATTACCCATTTTTCTGTACGCGCTAAAACTTCGGTACTTTTCTTGATAGCAACACAAGATTTTAAATTCAATTCTAGAGTTTCGGACGCAGGCGAAAATTTCCTGAGCGGTTCTATTTCGCGAGCAGAACATCCCAACATTTCCATATAAGCTAGTGTCCAGCCAATAGCTGCAATGTCGCTGACATTGCCTTCTCCGGCGCACAGGTGACAACCCGATTCGCCCTCGGGGCTGCACTCGGGACAAACCCAATTGTTGAGTTGTGAATTTAGCTGAATTGTTCGGGATGCTGAGGCAATTGTCAATGCTTTAATGTGGTTTTGAACTACTTGTTTAAAACCTCTGTTTGGGTTGGTGCGGTAATCGGAATTGTTGGGCGATCGCCCGTTAGCGAAGCCCTCGAAGAGGATCGCCATTCCTGGCTGTTGCAACGAAGCCCCAGATGCTGTTTTGTTATCTGTTTTGACTCCAGATTCACCCAGGTTCGCCGTTAGCTGAATGCCGTAGTCTTTAGAATCTTCAGTCTGAGAGCGGCTGAGTGCGCTGTCAGAATCGGATGCTGTGCGATCTTCTTCGAGGGCTTCGCGATCGGCAAAATCTTGCATCGAGAGGTGATGTTCGATCGCCAAAGACCAAGTTCTTTTATGTCTGAGATCGCCATATTTTCTGGCTTCGGCATCAGTAATGCCGATCGCCGCAGCCTCTTGGCGCAGCACATTCATCGAAGTCATGACATCTGATATCATTAGTTTGTTTGCTGTTAATTTACCTTCGCCGGTAGAGAAGCCCTCGCAGAGGATAGACTTACAAATAAATACCTTAGATATAGTAGCCTAAATCTCAAATCTCAAATCTCAAATCTACAATTGTTTAATGAATTCAATTTTCCCTGACACAACGTTATCGGTGGGCGGACTAACATCATACCTGAAAGAATTGCTGGAGGGCGATCGCAACCTGCGATCGATTTGGCTAACGGGCGAGGTGTCGAACGTTTCGCGGCATTCCAGCGGCTGTTATTTCACTCTACGCGATCCCGACACAAGCGCTGCGATTACCTGCGTGGTGTGGACTTATCAACAGCAAAACTTGCGACGAATGCCCGTAAAAGGCGAGCAATTGCTGGTTTTCGGAAGCATTCAGGTTTACGAACCTCGCGGGGATTACAAGTTGATTGTTTCCAAATCGCTACCGGGTGGGGAAGGATTGGAGGCTTTGCGGTTGCAGCAATTGCGATCGCGCTTGGAAGCTGAGGGTTTCTTCGATCGCGCCAGAAAGCGCCCGATTCCCGCACACCCGCAGATTGTGGCGGTGGTGACATCGGATACTGGCGCTGCGTGGGGGGATATTCAGCGCACGTTAGCGCAGAGATATCCGGGTTTGCAGGTGTTGCTGTCGCCGACAGGAGTGCAGGGGGATTTGGCTGCTGCTGCGATTGTTAGGGCGATCGCCCGTGTAGAATTGGACGGTAGGGCGGATGTCATAATTTTAGGGCGGGGCGGCGGTTCTGCGGAGGATTTGGCTTGTTTTAACGATGAAAGAGTCGTCAGGGCGATCGCGAATTGCACAATCCCAATTATTACAGGCATCGGCCACGAAAGAGACGAATCTCTGGCAGATTTAGTAGCAGATAAACGAGCGCATACTCCGACGGCGGCCGCTACTCAAGCCGTACCAATTTTAGCAGATATTTACTGGGAACACAGGCAGAGAATGCTTAATTTAGCAAGTGTTGTGCGGGCAAGATTTCAGCAAGAAGAACAGCATTTGCAACAGCTACAAAATCGCTTAAAACGGTTGCCTGCGACATCGCGAACTTTGCGGCAAGCAACTGGTAAACTGGAGATATTGCAAGAAAAGTTAGCGGCGCTAAATCCGGCGGCGGTTTTGGAAAGGGGTTATGCGGCGGTAATCCAAGGTGACGGTACGATTGTCCGCCAAACTGAGGGTTTGGAATTGGGCGAGGAGTTGACGGTGAGGTTGAGTCGCGGTGTGCTGAAGGTTAAGATTGTGGAAGTTTTGGATGCAGAATAAATGTTATGGTTAACTCGCAGTTGCGTCAGTCTGGCTGGAATTATGAGGAAACGGTCGATCGAATTGAAGCGATTATCGATCGAGTGGAGTCGGGAGAGTTGCCTCTAGAGGAGGTTTTTGAGCAGTTTGCGGTGGCTGTGGAGTGTTTGCAGGAGTGCGAAGGTTTTCTGGCGCGGGGGAAGGATAAGATGGATTTGGCGATCGAACTTTTAGCTGCGGAACCGGATTTTTAACCGCAGATTTAGGCGCTTCGCCTTTATAAATAAACAAGTAATAGCAAAGTATCAAGCACGAATAGGACTTTCAGCAATGCACCAGTTCATCACAACCTGTCCCATCTTTTCCCAATCAGAAACCATGGACTTATCAATTATTCTGGCAATCTCATGAGGACTTTTTTGTTTAAGATATTCAACGGTATTGCTGAGCGTACTTTCTCCAAATCCCAGTGAGATTTTACATTGACATTCTCCACTACTACTGCATTGCCAGTTAACTTGACACCAATTATCTATACAACTTAATATATGGGGACTCATAGAAATCTTTACTTCCCAAAAAGACTTAATATTAGGGTTACTTGATTGAATAACTTCCTTCATTCTAGTTCCTTTTTTTATATCTAAAAAATACCTAATATCGACTGCACTACTACTAATATCTTCAAAAAATTTTAATGCTTTGAGTCTTTCCTGATTTTTGGAACACAGTTCAGATAAAATTGAATTAGGTATTAAGTTTTCAACTTCACGGCAATCAAGAATAAAATTTTCCGTATTTATACAAGTAGAATCGCTCAAAGCTTGGAGGCGAGATGCCGTCGAGCCTAGATTTCCATCAGGAGCAATTTTATCGCTATCTACAATACAAAGGCAAAAGCGTTTTTTAAATTTTTGAATATTAATATACTCACTAGAAATTGTATTACCACCACCACCTCTAGGTTCGCATACTATTTTTACATTCATCTTTTTCCATATAAGATAAACTTTTGCTATAATTTCGTATAAAACAGCATCATCACTATTTTCACACAAGAGTATGGTTTTCTGTACAGACTCTGAATCATTAAAAAAACGTGGGCCAACTTTAATAATTTGCTTACCTGAATCAGAAATCACTGCTGGTTCATAACAAGGATTAACAATTTCAATATATCTTGTTACCGCCGAAAGATAGGATTGAAATTGTGTAGATTGGTTGTATAACTTATGGTAAATTTTTCTAGCAAATTGAGATAAACGAGAGCATTGAGCAATTTTTTTAAAAGTTTCTCTCTTAGCCATTACTATATGCTTACCTTCCCGACGGGCAGATGCAAGATTTTCTAAAGCCAAAACAGTCTCATCGTCCCAAGTATTTTCATCTCCCTTATCTACTACAGAGCTATCAATCAAAATTAGCATTTATACAAGTTCCATCTCGAAAAAATCTAGCGGCCAGTTTAAAAGATACCCATCTGAATTGAATTGAGAGTTTCTTATTCTTACTTCTCCTGGTTTATCGCATGGCTCAAATAAAACAATGTTGATTTCATCAGGAGAAATTTTACCTTCGGAAACTAATTGTCCGAGGCGATTTACCAATACTTCACTATGGGTTTCAATCATTAAACGTAGCTGAATCTTCTTCTCCTTAGCTGCTTTGATTGACTTAACCAATGCATCTGTTAAAGTTCCTTGCAGACGGGGATGAAGATGTAACTCAGGTTGCTCAATAGCGTAGGTTATTGTTCCTCGGTTTACTCGACGAAATGAACTTAGTAACCATAATTGAGTAATAACAGGAAGAATTTGAGAAAAACCAAATCCAGTATCAGCAACATTCAGGTATTTATCAGAATTTTTAGAACGAATTTTTACTGAAATGTGACCAAGGCTAGATTTAATTGATGGCTTAAATCCAAAATTATCTAAAGTCCAGGTAGAAAAGTTTTTCATTTCTGAATCAGTTAGATTGCGTAAAAACATTGCAAGATTATTACCTTGGTAATCCACTTCATCAACAGCTAAATCTTGAGTTCGGTAATAACGCTCTGCTGTAGCTCGTACTGGCCCAATATAGCTAATATTCTTTGAGAAGTTCGCTAGTGTATCATCACATTTTTCAAGAATAAAAGGTATCGCATTTGCGATAATCAGATCCCTTAAATCTTTAAAATCTTTTGTCTCAACTGTCCAATTCTTAGTTTTATTCTTCCAAGATTTGCCAGCAATATTATTTTCTTGAATATCTTTTAACATATTTTCTGAGTTGCCGAGACCAAAAGAGAGTGCCATTTGAATAATAGTCTCTAACTTAGTTGCATGATGAGCCGTCTCTTTGGTTTTGTCTATCAAAGCTTGAAATAAAGCTCTGAAGCGAGAACGATATCTCACAAAACCAGGAGATAGTGAGGATGATTTTTCAAATTCATATTCTTTTTTTTGCTCACTTTCAGTAATAGTTGGCAGAATCAGACTCCTGTCAAATTTTCTAGTAACATATTTATTACCCAAATTTAAAACGTTAAATGAATTTACGAAAAAGTCCGTTAGAGAATCATCCTCACCAAAAGATAATTGGATTTTTGAATCTTCAAGCTGCAAAAAGATTCTACTTGTTCTTGTTGTTTCTTTCTTTTTATTTTCTGAGACTTGGAGAGTTAACGTTATATCACAAGTGTTTAAAATCTTTGCTTCTCCCGAAAAAAGAAAGTAAGAAAAATCTCTAGCAGAGGGAAACTGTCTTGATTCGAGCTTGAAGTTAAAAGAAAATTCAATATTATCTTCTGCTCCTGTTTGATGAGCATCCTCAAAATTACCGAAGTCAACTAGGCGACCTGACCAAAGTATTGGCCCAGTTGTTCTAGATTCTAGGCTTTGTTTCAATAGAGGAAGAATACGCAGAAAACTACTCTTACCTGAACTGTTTTGCCCAAGAAGAACAGTTATAGGCTTTAACTCAATATAGCCAGTGTCAGCCAGACAGCGTAATCTTTCCACTCTAATAGAATCCATTCATACCTCTTAATAAGGAATAGCTTTAATATTTTATCTGCCCAGACGCCTCTAAATCTTAGATTTAATTTTGATTAAAATCTTTTGGGGCGGGCGGGAAGCCCGCCCCACAAATACAATCTAGATGCCCGACAGCTTACAATTTGTCGATCGCCCTTTTGGCCTTATCCGTCAGATTTTTTACCGCATCTTTCACATCTTCTGCTGCGTGGCGGGCGGCGGATTCCGCTTGTTTCGCTTTGCCTTCTGCCTGGTCTTTCTTATTGCCCGTGATGTTACCGAAAATTTCCTGAGCTTTGCCTTCTACGTTTTTGCCGATCGCCTTTGCTCTGTCTTCTGTACTCATAATCAGCTCCATTGAGTAGTTGAACGCTACTACCACCCTAACATTAGCTCAACAGAAGTTGCTCGCTAACTTCACATTAATTTATGTTGATTTTGATTTTTATTGGTTTTCAGTAGAGTTTTTGCCCAATATTTTATTGATACAGAAACCGCAGTAGTAGGGTGCGTCAGAATGACTTGATTATTCAGATTTACTCTGATAAAAACTGAGGCACGCACCCTACAGTTATACTCAAATTATTGTGGGGTGGGCTTCTAGCCCGCCCAAAAAGTTACAAACTATTTTAAACTCGCCGCTGCAACTTTAATCGGTTCGAGCAATTCTAACGGTATATGCAGCATATTCAAGTGAGTAGTTTCAACACCTTTCCTTTCATTTCTTTCTACTTCGGGGCCGTGATAATCGCTGCCACCTGTCATCAGCAAACCGCGATCGAGGCACAATTGTTTTAACTTATGAATTTGGCTGGAACTGTGGCTGGGATGGTATACTTCAACTCCCATTAAACCAGCATCTACTAATTCTTTCAAGACTTCCTCAACAGCGCCGCCGCGAAACAAATAAGGGTGAGCCCAGACTGGTACTGCGCCGCAACTCTTGAGTAAATCGATGCCTTCTGCGATCGAGAATTTCTCGTAATGCACGTAAGCCGGGCCGTCATCTCCCAGCCAGCGATCGAAGGCTTCCCGGGATGATTTGGCGTAACCGGCTTTTACCAGCGCGCTAGCAATGTGAGGCCTTCCCGGTGCCATTCCTGGGGATGTTGTTGGCAGTTCGATCGCGTATCCCATTGCTGCTAGTTTTTCTACCATTTCCTGCGATCGCCGAAACCGTCCTTCCAGGCGCGCTTTCAAAGGATCTCGCAGCTTATTTGCATCGGGATAAAAACCTAAAATATGCAGCGATCGACCGTTATGTACCGTACTGAGTTCTAGCCCTGGTACTATTTCTAGATTGTACAAGCTAGCGGCGGCGAAGGCTTCGTCCCAACCCGACATCGTATCGTGATCCGTGATGGCTAAAGCCCTAACTCCTGAGGCAGCGGCGGCTGCTACGAGTTGGCTGGGGGTGAGAGTACCGTCGGAGTAAGTTGTATGGCAGTGAAGCTCTAGCATATTGACCTGATTAATTATCGATCGACTTTGCAAACTGTACTGAAACTAACCCCCTCAGCAAGTATAACCTTAGTCCGTGATTCCTAACTATGGGTTCCAGCTTCGCCCTTGTGCCAGTTGGCGAATTGGCTGAATTTAGCGTCTGTTGCTTGTACGCAGAAACACACTCTCAAGTTATACAGGACAAACGTTTGAGTGCGATCGCCCGTCATCCGCGATCGAGCGAAAAAGTGTGAAGGTACGGATAGTGGCATTTGGCGAACACCATGACTCAGGGATTTTTTCTAAAGTAACAACATGACATTCAGGAAATACATATGAAATCTACTCTTTGCTTCCCCGAAACTTCCGTACACTCTCAAAAAATTAATTCCAACAATCATGGGATGAATTCTCACAGTAACATGGACTATTGTATCGCTGCTGCTTGGATCGACTTAGTGGGAGGAGATTACAGCAGTTTGGGAGGAGATGATTGGCTGGCTGTATGCGGCGATATTGATGAAGGCGAAATTTACCGCGAATGGTTTATGTGGCAAGACCGCGAAGTAACTCAAGAATGGGAAGCTTACGATCCAATTACTAATTATCGACACGTTGCTTGTAGCCGAGAAATGTTGATTGCTCAAATTGACAGAATCGAAGATACAAGACTATTTTAAAATCATAACTAATATTTAAATTTGATTGGCAGCAAACGTAAATTCAGCTTGCCCTCTCTGATTCCCGACTTCTTAAAAAAGCCGGGAATTTCGTTATTATTTTTTGATTTATTTTTGCTTCTCCCGTTCTAACTTGCGCTGCTTCAACGCTTCCAGGTTTTGTTTGATGCTGTCGATCGCACTTCCATTACCCTGCTCTTGGTATAATTCGCTAGCACGGATCAAATCTGCAACAGCCTCACCATCCGATCGCAAATTCGCAAAAATCAAACCGCGATTGTGGTAAGCCTCTGCCGTTGAAACCTCTTGTATGGCGCTAGTAAATTTATCTTCAGCTTTGCGGTAATTTCCCGACTGATAAGCCTCAATTCCAGCTTGGAAATAAGCCGCAGCTTTCCTACCGCTGTCAGTATCGGGAAATTCTGGCGAGTTTAAAATAGGTTCTTTAAACAGTACCGAAATGCTGCCCTTACCGGAGTAAGCCCAAGTCATTGTTCCCATGCCAATCCCCAGGGCAGCCACAACAATGACAGACAGAGCAATAAAGTTGGTGAGTTCCATAGAGAAATATTTGTTGTATTACAATATGATAAGATAATTTCTAGGTTCTGGAACAATGGCTGTGCGGATTCACCTCAACGGTCAATGGTTTTTGGGCTCGCTAGCTTTAGTATTGTCGATCGGCATAATCAATGCAACTACAACTTCTGACGCAGCAACCAACGCCCAGACTCAAGCGGGATGGCAACTGTTGCAGCGGGGCGAGACAGGGTTGGTGGTGGCAATGCGACACGCGATCGCCCCTGGAACCGGAGATCCTGCTAACTTTAAATTGGGCGACTGTTCCACCCAGCGCAACTTATCAGCCCAGGGAAGAACCCAAGCCCAGCAAATTGGAGCCGAATTTCGCAACCGCAACATCAAAATTGCCAGAGTTTTATCGAGTCAGTGGTGTCGGTGTTTGGAAACAGCAAAACTAATAAATTTAGGTAAAGTCGAGCCATTAAGAACACTCAACTCGTTCTTTAGCGACAGCAGCAAAGAAGCCCGACAAACAGCGACAATCCGCAAATTGATTGTTGACAACCGCAACACTAAAGGCGCTATTATTATGGTAACTCATCAAGTAAATATTACAGCAATTACAAATATTGTTCCCCAAAGCGGCGAAGCTGTGATTCTCAAAAGCGACGAACAAGGTAAAATCAAAATAGTTGGACGAATTGGCGGATTTTAAGAATGTGTAGCAATCCTTGCCGAATTTTTCGCGAACTCTTGCTTTCCTCTTCCTTTGTCTCCTTCGCAGCACGAGAAAAAAAATCGTTGAGTCTTGCTATCTAAAGTGATAATGTATAATTTTCCAGCAAATTTATGACTGCAAAATTATTGTGAGCGATAGTGCAGAGACTAAGCAAGAGAGAAGAAAAAGGTGGAAAGATTGTTTAGAAGCCGGAATCGATCGAGCTGAAGATCCGATAATTATCATTACCTTTCATTCAGGGTGGGCTTCTGCCGCACGTCCAGTTTTAGCACGGGGCATTGATAAGCGGGAATATGTCATCAAGGGGCAACAAGCAGGGCGTCAAATCGTCAACGATCAGGTGGTAGCAAGACTCGGTATCGCAATCGGAGCACCTGTGGGAGAACCTTGTATTGTTGAAATTTATGAGGAACTAATTGCTGAAGATTCTAGATTTTCTTATCTTACTCCTGGAACGGCTCATGCTACGCTTTACATCCCTAAATGTTCTGCCGAAAGAGAAGAAATCAAGCACACAAACCAGCCCGAAAACCGCGAAAGGTTTGCTTTGCTGATTTTGCTGTACGGATGGGTATATGCTAATGACTGTCAATTCATCTATCAAAATTTTCGTCCCAATTTAGTTTACTCTGTAGACCACGGTCATTTCTTTCCAGGCGGCCCAAAGTGGAACCAGCGCGACTTGCTCGAAGCTGCTAATGCTGAGATAAACCCCCACCTTGTTTCTAAATGTCAACTAAAGCCAGAGGAGATTAGCCAGGGACTTATGCTTCTCGATGCTGTCAGCGAAGAAAGCATTATTCAAGCTGTGGCTGCTCCGCCCAGGGAATGGGGATTTACAATTGACGAGCGTGTTACCATGGTAGAGTATCTTGTTAAAAGAAGACAGGATTTACTGGCGCTCTTATAGCCACTGTCAGACAAAAAGGCGGAAACAATGGCAAGCAAGTATAGTATCGTTCAATACGTTCCCAATCCAATTGCTAACGAACGGATTAATATTGGCGTTGTTGCTTTTAACGAAGAACAGGTGCGCGTTCAGTTTCTCACAAACTGGGAGCGGGTGCGGCATTTTGGCATGGAAGATGTTACTTTCTTGAAAGAGTTTGCTCAGCGAATGTCCCAAGCTGCTGACTGTGGATTGATTTTTCCTGGGGATAACCCAAATGCTCCTTATCAGGAACGTTTAAATAAAATTGCCCAGGATTGGCTCAATAGTATTCAGTGGACAGAACCTCGTGGCTCCTTAGCAGATGTCGATAGTTTACTAGAAGATATTGCTAGTAATTTTTTGGTAGATTTGAATTCCCAAAAGCCGCATCGACGTGACCGCCAAGATGCTGCAAGATTGACCACTTCTAAATTTAGAAATGTTTTTCAAAAGTACGTGAAAAATGATGCTAAAGAACTCCTAAAAACAAGTTATTCCGTGCAGGGTAGTCGAGACTCTCACAAGTTTGATGCAGTTGTTGCTAATGGGCAACCTTACTTGGCAGCACACGGTGTATCATTTGAGGTGAAGATACCGGAACACCTGCAAAAATCTCTGTTTTGGATGATTACTGATGTAAAACAGTGTCAACCTAATTTTCCTATTGCAATCATGGCACTACCGCCAAAAAAAGACGCTGATAACTATCAAGAATCTCAGCAAAATTATCAGCAAGCTACCTCGACGTACTCAGAACTTGGTGCAAAGGTTCTTCAAGAAGAAGATGTTGAAAGTTGGGTAATCGAAAGACTTGAGAAGGGGAATCTATTGCATAGGTAAAGCGATTTTCCCATTGCCAATTCCCCCAATCTCCAATTACCAATTACCCATTACCCATTTATATGAGTTTCCAATACAGCGCAGCCTTCGTGACTTTAGCAGACCTTGACAAAGAAGTTCTCGTTAAATTTTACACCAAATTTCTCGACCTAGAACCAAACCCTTACATTCCCAATAATTATGCTGAATTTCAACTCCCCGGCCTGAGACTCGGCATATTCAAACCGAAAGATTCCCACAAATCGGAATTTGCAAATCGAGCCAAAACAGGCATGAGTTTGTGTTTGGAAGTCAGCAATATCGAAACTGCGATCGCCCGAATCTGGGCCTTAGGATATCCCCCCGCCGGAGAAATTATCAAAGCCTCACACGGTTTAGAAATCTATGCCTTCGATCCCGCCGGAAATCGCCTAATTTTGCATCAATCCCATTAGAATCTAAAATAATCCTCCCGCCTGTAGTCTGTGGTGGAACAGGCGTCTCGCCTGTGATTCTGTGGTGGTGATTCTGTAGTGGAACAGGCGTCTCGCCTGTGATTCTGTGGTGGTGATTCTGTGGTGGAACAGGCGTCTGGCCCGCCGGTGGTTCCTTCACAACCCCTCAACTATCTAATCAATTCAGCAAAACTATAAAAACTGATAATTAACAATAACAAAGCAGTGAAATGAGTCCACTGAAATTGAGGCCGCGGCCCGATATATTCCCGCACCAAAATTGAGAAAGAGGAACCAATGATATAACTCAAAGACAGCGTTAAATACTGCCACTGCAACGTTACACTCCACAGCCCGAGAAAAATCATCGCCAAAGTCAACATCACCAACTCAACAAACCGAGGCGGATTTTGCTGGCTAGACAGAATCACAGTGTTCAACCAATATTCCCAACTTCTCATGTTTTAACGATCGAGCTTTTGGATGTAGCCTTCCAGCTTAACCTACGATCGCCATTCAATCTGTCGCTGCAAACACACCAAAGCCTCCGCCGTCTCCACCTGCGGAAACTGGGCGTAAAAACGGCTGACACTGTAAAAAGGATGAGGAGTCTCCAAAATAATCAACTTATCGGCGATTTGCGCCAAAAATCCCATCAACTCTGGCGGGGCGACGGGCGCGCAAATCCACAAAGCCATCGGTTGCTGCGACTGCAAAGCCTGCGCCGCCACAGCCACCGTCATCCCCGTCGCAATCCCATCGTCCACTAAAATCGCCAAAGACCCCGCTGCGCTGACATTGGGCCGTCCCGAAGCCAAATCTGCCAACAGAGATTGAGCGCTATTTTCAGCCTGCTGGAGTGCTGATTTTTGCAAGCGTAAATTTTGCTGATTTTGCTTTTGCCAGAGAACCTGGCCGTCAGCAGTTGCAGCCCCGATCGCCAATTCCAAATTATCTGGGCGAGTAATTTTCTTGGCGACAACCACATCCAAAGCACAGCCCAAGCGGCGCGCAATCGGTACAGCAACCGGCAAACCCCCGCGCGGCAAGGCGTAAACAATCGGTTTAATAGTATCCTGTGTTGTTAAATTCAACTTGCCGAGCTCGCCTGCAACTGCCTCGGCCAGTTTTTCGCCTGCATCGGCGCGATCGTCAAAAAACGGGTTAGAGAACATATTTTTGCCTGTACGAGCAAACCCGATCTAAACTATAACTCTAGCTTCCCCAAAATCCCCTCTATCTTTAACAGCGGACAATTGACGGTGCACAATTAGAGCAAAAACCTAGATCGGATTTTCGCTGTCAACTATCAACTATCAACTATCAACTGTCAACTATCAACTATCAACTATCAACTATCAACTATCAACTGTCAACTGTCAACTATCAACTGTTTAAACATATGTCCAGCGACTTGCAACTCAGCCTTTTTGACAGCAATCAAAGTGCTGCTTTCCAAAACGACTCAATACCAGCAAATGCCAAAATTCCCATTCCCGCCGGCACCTATCAAAACATGGAACAAATCGGCGAACACTGCAACCGCTGTCACCGCTGCGAATTGGGAAATACCCGCACTCACGCCGTCATCGGGCGCGGCAATCCTCAAGCCTCGATTTTGATTGTGGGAGAAGCGCCCGGACAAAATGAAGATGAAACCGGATTACCCTTCGTAGGGCGATCGGGCAAACTGTTAGATAAGATTTTAGAATCCGTAGAATTGAGCACAGAAACCGACGCATTCATAGCCAACGTCATCAAATGTCGCCCTCCCAACAACCGCCCTCCCACAGCAAAAGAAATCGAAGCTTGCAAACCATACTTGCTCGAACAAATTCGCATCTTAGACCCCAAAATCATTTTATTAACTGGTGCTACAGCCCTAAAAGGTTTGTTAAGCGACAAGCGACCAATTAGTAAAATTCGAGGTCAATGGATTGAATGGGAAGGACGTTTGTGTATGCCAATTTTTCACCCATCATACTTGTTGCGAAATCCCTCCCGCGAACCGGAAACACCAAAATGGTTTATGTGGCAAGATATGCAGGCAGTAAAAGCTAAATTGGATGAATTCAAAGCGGTAAGTTAAAGAGAGCATGATAAATCTCGCTTTTACCAGAGTCTCGATCCCCCTAAATCCCCCTTAAAAAGGGGGACTTTGATGTTCACTCTTGTCCCCCCCTTATTAAGGGGGGCTAGGGGGGATCGAGGGTCTAATCGTCAAACAGTAGCTTGTTGGCAACTGGTATTAAAATAGGTAAATTATGTTAATCTAAAAATATTAAACCAAAAAAAATTATGAGTCAATGCCTTAATCCCGACTGCCTCCATCCCAACCCACCCATCACCCAATTCTGCCAAAAATGCGGAAACAAACTGCTACTCGGAGACAGATACCGTGCAGTAAAATACATTTCCGAAGGAGCTTTCGGCCGTACATTCAAAGCCGTAGACGAACATCGACTCGATACAATTTGTGTAATCAAACAATTTCTCCCGCAACTACAAGGGAATGCCGCCATCCAGAAAGCGACGCAGTTATTCAAACAAGAAGCAGTCAGACTGCGAGATTTAGGCAAACATCCTCAAATCCCCGATCTATTGGCATTTTTTGAACAAAATAAACGCTTCTATCTAGTACAAGAATTTATAGACGGTGAGGATTTATTAAAAGAATTAGAGCAGCAGGGAAAGTTTAGCGAAAAACAAATTAAACAATTACTGAATGAATTGCTACCGATATTAGATTTTGTTCACAACCAAAAGGTAATTCACCGAGACATTAAGCCGGAAAACATCATTAGAAATTCTCACGGTTCTTTAGTATTGATTGACTTTGGAGTTGCCAAGGAATTGAGCGGTAGTGTTTTGACTAAAGTGGGAACTGTAACTGGCACTCCTGGTTATGCGGCACCGGAACAAATGCAAGGTCATGTTTTTCCAGCGAGTGACTTGTACAGTCTTGGTGTAACTTGCATTCGGTTATTAACCGGATGTTTCCTGAAAGAGATAAATGGAATTTTGTTTGATGAACTTTTCGATCCGATGCAAATGCAATGGAACTGGAAAAACAAGACAGTTCATCTCAACAAGGACTTGGCAAAAATTTTAGATAAAATGATACTATTTCCAGTTGGTGCGCGCTATCAATCAGCAGGAGAAGTATTGCAAGCTCTTGATTCAATCTCAGTATTACCCAATCAAATATTAGCACCACTACCGCCAGCAAAACCCGTTCATTCTTCAGCAGCAGCTAATAAAATATCAGCTAAATTTAAACCAAAAGCCTCTTACTTCAAATCCTTTACTGAAGACTTGGAAAATGGCGTGCAGTTAGAAATGATAGGAATTCCCAGTGGAACCTTCACAATGGGTGCGCCAGACATTGAAGCAGAAAGCCAATATAAAGAAAAACCTCAACATCCTGTCACAATTCAACCTTTCCTTTTCGGAAAATATGCGATCGTACAAGCACAGTGGAAAGCCGTTGCTAAATTGCCACAAATTCAATATCATCTCAACCCAGACCCCTCTAAATTCAAAGGCAATAACCTACCAGTAGAAAATGTCTCTTGGTATGAGGCGGTGGAATTTTGTGCTAGGTTATCTAAACATACTGGACGCAATTATCGCTTGCCCACTGAGGCAGAATGGGAATATGCTTGTCGTGCTGGTACGACTGCACCGTTCTATTTTGGTGAAACAATTACTACAGATATTGTTAACTATAACGGTAATTACTCTTACAATAATTCACCAAAAAGTCAGTATCGAGAACAAACTACAGATGCAGGCAGTTTTTCTCCCAATGCTTTTGGTTTATATGATATGCACGGGAACGTCTGGGAGTGGTGCGTTGACCCCTGGCACGGTAGCTATTACGGAGCACCAACTGATGGTAGCGCCTGGGATGAAAAATGTAATGATAATCGCTATCAAAATTCTATTGAATTATTAGTAAAATCTCAAAATAATAAAATAGCAAGGGTGCTGCGCGGGGGGTCGTGGCTTTACCATCCGAGGAATTGCCGTTCTGCTTTTCGCTTTTTCAATACGCCGGAATTTGACTATCATGACTGTGGTTTTCGAGTTGTATGTGTTGGTGTATGAACTTCTCAACCCTTGATACTTTCTCATTTTGCATAACAATCTCGCAACCACAAACGAATCGCCTCAGCAATTGCGCTTTTTTCGTTTTCTGCCGGCGACAACGGACTAACATCCGCCACTGTACCAAACCTAGAAACAATTTTTACTAATTCCCAGCCCTTCTCTGTTTTAGCTAAAAACAGCCAGTGATATTGCTGAATCTCGACTCGCTTTCCTCCGCGATATTGCAGTTCCAAAGTAGTAATAAAAACTTGACTGGCATTTTCGGGAAGTGCTTCTGCAAAATTTAAAGGTAGCGGTTCAAACTCCGGGCGACCTGCTAAAATTATTTGACGCTGCACGTCACCGATCGCCCTAGAATTGTTAGGAGCAAAGCCCGATCGCACAATTACCCGGTTAGCATAACTCGGCAAATCCTGCAACAGGCGATCGACTAAAGCTTCCAAATCAGCCGGACAGGGCGATCGCGCTAACAAACTGTACCGACTTGCGTTTATACTGCGATCGCCATTTGTGACAAAATTAGCAGCCAAAGTCGGACTTGCGATCGCAGATGTTAGCAGATAAACACAGATGAACGCTGATAAAATTTCATCTGTGTTCATCTGTACTTATCCAATCTCTTCACAAATGCGCGCAAAAGCCGCCACCGGATCGTCGTTCGCCGTAATCGGCCGCCCAATCACCAGATAATCAGCACCAGCTTTTAAAGCAGCCTTCGGAGTCATTGATCGCCTTTGATCGCCTCCATCAGCCCATTTTGGACGAACCCCCGGACAAACCAACAAAAAATCATCCCCGCAACTCATTCTTAACTGTTCCGCTTCTTGGGGAGAACAAACCGCACCAGCTAAACCTGTTTCCTTAGCTAACAATGCCATGTGCAAAGCATATTCCGGCAACTCTAAAGGTATTTTCAATTCAAAAGCTAACTGTCGCGAATTCAAACTCGTTAACAGCGTAATTGCAATCAATTTAGGAGTCGGTTTCTCAACCGCCGCCGCCCCTTCTACCAAAGCTGACTGTGCCGCTTTCAAAGCATCTTTACCACAAGTAGAATGGATTGTCAATAAATCCACATTGTACTTAGCAGCAGCCCGACAAGCACCAGCTACAGTATTCGGGATATCGTGAAATTTTAAATCGAGAAAAATCCGTTTTTCCCGTTCTTTCAGAATCTCGATAATTGCCGGCCCGCAGCTAACGAATAACTCTAAACCGACTTTCCAAAATGATACATCTGGCAGTTTGTCGATCAGGGCGATCGCACTTTCTTGACTCGGGACATCCAAAGGAACAATAATTTTATCTGTGACCATAGTACCGTTCGTAGTAAGAACTTCATAGTAGATTGGTGTCAAAACATCAAACGTAGTCACAGACTGCTGTTTGAGGTTCGGGCCTAGATCCCCCCTAACCCCCCTTAAGAAGGGGGGGACAAGAGTATTATCAAAGTCCCCCTTCTTAAGGGGGATTTAGGGGGATCTGGCCTCGGAGCAAAGCGAGATTTATCAAGGGTTATAGACTTAAGTTTAGGGGGATCTGGCCTCGGAGCAAAGCGAGATTTATCAAGGGTTATAGACTTAAGTTGACACCAATGGCGGTTAACAAATCCCAACTCAATCCACTAAGCGGACAAACTTATTTTTGCCTACTTGCAAAACTTTACCGCATAAATCACCTGGTGATTCAAAGGTAAGATTAACATCCGAAACTTTCTCACCCTCCAACTTCACTCCGCCGCCCTGCATCAACTTCCGTGCGTCGCCGCTGCTTTTACAAAGCCCGCTAGCACTCAGAATATAAAACAACTTGGCCGGAAACTCCACGCTTGCTAAAGAAAACTCCGCCACAGCATCAGCTTGTCCCGCCGCACCTTTGATTAGCGCGATCGCATCTTGTTGTGCCCGATCGCCCGCTTCCTTCCCAAAATACTGACTTACCACATCCACAGCCAAAAGTTTCTGTTTTTCGCGCGGATTTTCTGGCAATTCATCAAGCGGCAAATCTGTCAATAGCTCGAAATACTGGGCGATCGAGCGATCGGCAATTTTCTCCAACTTAGAATACATCGTCAGCGGATCTTCCGACAAACCGACATAATTATTCAAAGACTTCGACATCTTTTGCACGCCGTCAGTCCCGATCAAAATCGGCATCAGCAAACCAAACTGCGGTTTCATCCCAAAATGCCGCTGCAAATCTCTTCCCACCGCAATATTAAACTTTTGGTCAGTTCCCCCCAACTCCACATCGGCTTCCAACACTACTGAATCGTAACCCTGCATTACTGGATATAGAAACTCGTGCAAATAAATCGCATTTTCCTGCTGCATCCTGTTATCAAATCCCTCTTTAGCGAGCATCTGCTGCACCGTCATCGTGCCTAGCAGTTCCAAAATCTTCGCCATGTCCAATTTTGACAACCACTCGGAGTTATAGCGAATTTCCAAACGTCCGGGCGTGTCAAAATCTAGAATCGGACGCACTTGGTCTAAATAAGTCTTGGCATTTTCCGCCACTTGTTCGGCTGTCAACTGAGCGCGCGTCTCCGACTTCCCAGTCGGATCGCCAATTCTTGCGGTAAAATCTCCGATGACCAGTACCGCCGTGTGGCCTGCATCCTGAAAAGCTCGCAGCTTGCGGAAGCAAATACTGTGTCCCAAGTGAATGTTCGCCCCTGTGGCGTCGATTCCCAGTTTGACTCGCAACGGTCGATCGACTTTTTCCAGCAGTTGGGCCAGATTTTCGTCAGGGTTGCTAGAATCAGGTCGATCGGGAAAAATTTCGCTGATGCCGCGGTAAATTCCAGAAAAGTTAGGAGAAATCATAAAAGAGCGATCGTCCATCATTATATTTTGCAAAAGTGCAGCAGAATTAGTTACACTCACTGATTGACACATAAACACACAACTATCAAGCTACTATAATCTCAAAGCTGACCAGCTTTTATTAGCAAACCCATCCAGAAAGGGATACCAGCCCCGACAAGAGTCGCGGACATCCCACAATTTTAGACTAAGGTTCAAACTCCTAAATTTATCAGTGGAGTAAATCTAAAATCTAAAATCTAAAACCTAAAATCTAAAATCGATCAACTGACAGCCTCCAGCCTTGCCATCTAAAATTAAAAGTCTTAAACCCCAAATCGAGTGAGGAAGTGAAATCCACGTGTCAACCAACGCAGTCCGCAAAAATACGGAAAACCCAGCCCCTGTATTCGAGTTTGTTCAGTCAGTCAGCAAAGTGACCGCCGGAACCATACTCAGCATGACCATGCTTGCCAGTTCCGTAGTCGCCGGCGGACTGGTTGGCCTAGCGATCAGCTTCCGCAATTTGCCAGATGTTCGCATCTTGCAAACCTACTCTCCCACCGAAACTACCCACATTTATGACATCAACGGCCGCCCCCTAGCCAGCATCCACGATGAAGCTAACCGGGATGTCGTACCCCTTGAAAAAATCTCCCCGAACCTGAAACGGGCTGTTCTGGCGATCGAAGATAGCAACTTCTTTACCCACAAAGGTATCAACCCCGGCGGGATAGCCCGAGCTCTCATAGTCAACCTAGAGAAAGGTAGAACCGTTGAAGGCGGCTCGACTATGACGATGCAGCTAGTCAAGAACTTGTTTCTATCTCCCCAATCAAAATTTAGTCGCAAGATAGCTGAAGCGGTAATGTCTATCCGCTTGGAGCAAATTCTTAACAAAGACCAAATTATGCAACTGTACCTAAATCAAATCTATTTAGGTCACAACTTGTACGGCGTAGAGACAGCTTCTCGAAGCTATTTCAACAAGTCAGCCGAGAATTTGAGCCTTGCAGAATCAGCGATGCTGGCCGGCTTAATTTCCGCTCCCGAAGAATACAGTCCTTTTGTCAACTACAAGTTGGCAAAAGAACGGCAGGAAATCGTTTTAACCCGGATGAGAGAACTCAAATGGATTACAATAGCTGAAGAAGCAAGCGCCCGAGCGCAAAAAATTAAGCTGGGCAAAATCACTTCTTTTGGTGGCTCTCAAGTTCCTTACGTCACACAAGCCGTAGTCCAGGAGTTGACACGGCGTTTTGGGCGAGATGCCGTCCTCAAGGGTGGAATGCGCGTTCAAACTACGATCGACCTCAAACTACAGCGCATCGCCGAAGAAACCGTCAAAGCGTGGCACGATCGACTTTACTATCAAGGACTTTTTTACGATCGCGACCAAGGTCAAATTGCCCTAGCAGCCGTCGATCCCCGCACCCACTTCGTCAAAGCAATGGTTGGTGGCGTCGATTACCAAAAGAGTGAATTCAACCGCGCCATTCAAGCACGCCGCCAGCCCGGATCTTCCTTTAAGCCCTTCATCTACTACGCTGCCTTTGCTACAGGCAAATACGGCCCCGATTCAGTTGTCTACGACTCCCCCGTCGGCTACCGCGACGGCGACGGATACTACTACCCTCAAAACTACGGCGGCGGCTTCTCCGGTGCCGTCAGCATCCGCAGAGCTTTGGAAGTATCACTGAACATTCCCGCTGTCAAGCTCGGCCAAGAAGTCGGATTGAATAAAGTAATTGAAATTTGCCGGGTGCTCGGCATCAGAAGTCCCATGGAACCCGTAGTTTCTTTACCCTTGGGTGCAGTTGACCTCACTCCTTTAGAAATGGCCGGAGCTTTTGCTACCTTCGCCAACAACGGCTGGCATTCCGACACCACATTTATCGTGCAAGTCACCGACAGCAGCGGCAACGTCTTGCTTGACAACACGCCCAAACCAAAATTAGTTCTCAACGCCTGGGCTGCGGCATCCGTCAACAGCGCCCTGCAAGGAGTAATTTACAACGGTACTGCCAAGGCTGCCCAAATTGGGAGGCCCGCTGCTGGGAAAACTGGCACAACTTCCTCAGAAAGGGATATCTGGTTTGTGGGTTACGTGCCGCAGTTGTCGGTGGCTGTTTGGATAGGCAACGACGATTACACACCGATGAGCTACGGTGCTACTGGCGGTACAATCGTTGCCCCTGTTTGGCGCGATTTTATGAGCCAAGCTTTGCAGGGCGTTCCTGAAGAAGATTTCAAACCTGCTTCATCTTTTGAACGACCGTGAACGAACCTGACGGTCAACTGAGTACAGTTAGACCGCAGGCTTCTTTTTCCTTTTTTGCAAAGGCTTTTTTGAGTGACGGAGTTCCCCCGCCACTTTGATCGCTCAGACCAATTTTCTTGATAAGTTTGGCTGAATTTTCATCTCGATCCAAAGACTCACCGCACTGACAAGAATGCCATCTTTCCGATAACTCTTTTGGTACTTTATTGAGGCAATTCCAACAATACTGAGAAGTTCCCTTCGGCTCGACAAACAAAAGATTTTTACCCAATTTCCAGGCAACATACTTGAGAACATTAGCAAACTGACCGTGAGCAGCATCAAGCATTGATTTATTCAAGCCGCTTTTGGCAGATTGACCGTTTGGCAAATAAACTAAATTACCATTGTCGATCTCGGTTTTAGTTTTAGCGCGTCTTGTCAAATTCTTGATACTCAAATCTTCAGCCACCAAAACATCGCATTTACGAAACAATTCATGTGCCGTCTTGAATTGAAAATCAAGTCTCGCTCTAGCTACAAATTGATGCAGTCTAGAAATCTTGCTTTTTATAACTTGCCAAGGTTTAGAACCCTTGACTCTACTAGCTAGCTTCGCCTGAAGTTTTGCTAATTTCTCGGCAGATTTCCTCAAGAATCTAGGATTTTCAATTCTTTCGCCATTAGAAAGGTAAGCGTAATTAGTAATTCCCAAGTCAATACCAAGAGTGTTTTCATCAGTCGGTTGAATTTCTGCAACCGGCACGGGAACCGTCTTATCTTCTAGCGTCAGGGAAATATACCACCCGTCCGCTTCTCTAATAACTGTCCCCGTCTTAACCGTTAATCCTGTTGGTATTGGACGATGGAATGCCATCGGTATTTGACCTATTTTGGCAAGGTTAATGCAAATCCTATTTTGCTCATCCTTGGCGATATCTAAATTATCTAATTGAGGATAAGTAAAAGATTTGTAGTAGTGAAATCCTTTAAATCGGGGCTTGCCTCTACGATTGCCATTTTTGTCGGGTGTGGTGAAATTTGAAAAGGAAGTTTCCACTCGGTTAATCACATCCTGCAAAACGGCTCTCCTGACTTTATGGTGTATAATGTAACAAACAATACATTTACTGTCATGGACTTTTATTTAGACTATATATTAGACTTGCCTGGAGTCAAGATT